>JAZRSE010000055.1:0-5679 GCA_045651305.1 Candidatus Scatosoma sp.
TTTGCGGCGAGCCTGCAAGCGAGTGTGCGGACACGAATAACGACCACGATTGCGATATTTGCGGTGAAACGGCAAGCGAGTGTGCGGACGCGAATAACGACCACCTTTGCGATATTTGCGATGACGAATTGAGTGAGTGCACGGACGAGGACGATGACCACCTTTGCGATACGTGCGGCGAGCCTGCAAGCGAGTGTGCGGACGCGAATAACGACCACCTTTGCGATATTTGCGGCGACGAGTTGAGTGAGTGCGCGGATAGCAATAACGACCACGATTGCGATATTTGCGGCGACGAGTTGAGTGAGTGCGCGGATAGCAATAACGACCACGATTGCGACGTTTGTGGCGACGAGGTAAGTCAATGTGCGGACAAAAACAATGACCACAACTGCGACACCTGTGGCGACGAATTGAGCGAGTGCGCGGATACGAACAAAGACCATACTTGCGATGTTTGCGGTGATAAGTTAAGCGAGTGCGCGGACACGGACGACGACCACGATTGCGATACGTGTGGTGACAAGTTAAGCGATTGCGCGGATACAAACAAAGACCATACTTGCGACGTTTGCGGCGACGAATTAAGTCAATGCGCGGACAAAAACAATGACCACGATTGCGACGTTTGTGGCGACGAATTAAGCGAGTGTGCGGACGAAGATGGCGACCACATTTGCGATATTTGTGGCGAAGTCGATAGCGTTACGGGTATTAGCGTGTCTGTGGAAAGCGAATACGAAATAAAACCTTCCGCGACAATAGACGACGTAAAAGCTTTGCTGACCGTAACGGCGACGAGAAGCAGCGATTCTACGGAAACGGTTACCGATTATTCGATTACTGGCGATATTCAAGCGGGCGAGTGTGCTTTTGTGGTTTCATATGAAGGATTTAGCGAAACGGTGACCATCACGTTCACGCTGGTAGACGTGTCGGTAGAGGTAGAAGCGGGCAGAGATATCCGCGTATTACAAATTACGGATACACAAATTATCGACTGTAGCCAGTCTAAAACGGGAGACTTTGTGGACTATGCTTGGTATGCCAATAGAATGGACGAGGAGCTTTTCCGTTATATTAAAGACGCGATAGAAAGAACGGACCCCGATTTGATTGTGCTTACGGGCGACTTAATTTTCGGTAAGTTTGATTATAACGGTACGGCTTTCCAAGCTTTGATTGCGTATATGGAGTCCTTCCAAATTCCTTGGGCACCTGTTTTCGGTAATCACGAAAACGAATCGCCCAAAGGTGTGGATTGGCAATGCACGCAACTTGAAGATGCGGAATACTGTTTGTTCCAACGCGGTTCGCTTACGGATACCAACGGTAACTATACCGTAGGTGTTACGCAAGGAGGAGAATTGGTGCGCGTATTCTATATGATGGACACCAACGGCTGTGGCGCGGCGTACAACAAAGACGGCGACAACGGCGTAACGGAAACGGGTGGCTTTACGCAAGAACAAATCAACTGGTTGGGCGACGGCATGAAGGAGTTCAACGAGTACTATCCCAATGCTGAAATCAGTCTTTGCTTCCATATTCCTACCAACGAAGCGATAGATGCGGTGAAGACGTATGGCAATGTAGACGAAAGCTTTGCAATCGGTATAGATAAAACGGCAAAGAACGGTGACTTCGGTGAATATAGAGACCGTAGGGTTTCCGCGAAACCTGCACCCAATTACAACGGTCAAACTTTCTTGAGCTTGTTACAAAACAGTGGCGTGGACAGCGTATTTATGGCACACGACCATAGCAATAACTTTAGTATTTTGTACGGCGGTATTCGTTGGACGTACGGTTTGAAGACGGGGCGTTATGACGAGATTTACGTGGATAATCTCGGCGGTACGCTAATTACGTTTAACGATAGCGCAATGGATATTCGTCACGTTTACTACAACGAAGAATATCAAGCGGAAATGGATGCTGTTCGCGCAGGCGGTACGTATACCAAGAAAACGACTTGGTCTGTAAAATCCACCGACAAGCATCTTGCCGTAGAAACGAAAACGACGGATGCCGACCAAAACGGCAAAGTGCTTACGCTTAGCGAAAATACTACGGTGGGTAATGTTATCGTTCCCGCAGGTCAATATTTGCATTTGAATTTAGCGAAAGGTATAGGGGCAAGATTTGCAAACTTCGCAAACCGTTATGAAAGAGGTAAAACGTACGAATTTGTGATAGAAGGCTATGGCATTACGTATAATACCGGTAACTTGTTATTATTGTATAGCAGTAGAGCCACACAATCCTCCGAAACCCCTAATACGGCTAATTTAAGCTATCAAAGTTTGGGCAACGGCTTGTATCGCGTTAAGGCGACGTTTGTAGCGAAAGATACGTATACGATTGGTTGGTACAATACGTCTGGTACGGCGCAAGAATGGTATATTACCTCTATGACTTTGACGGAAACTACGCGTAGTGAAGCCACGTTTACGCTTGGCGAAACGATTAATTTCAGCGACTATACGACGTCGGTTACTAACGACGGCAGTATGAGCACTGCGGATTGGGTAAACAGTCCTGCGGGTGATTACTCCATCGGTTTACGAGTAACGGCGCAAGCCACCTCGGGTTCGATGGTAAGATTCGAAGCGTTAGGCACGCCCGTAATGAAGACGGGTACGAAGTATAAGATTACTTGGGTATCTACGGATATGGGCGATACTTCCAGTATGGTAGTATTGAATTTTAAGGACTCGGATAAACCTGTGGCAACGCCAATTGCAGGAACTTCGTTGTATAGATATACATACGTATCTACGACGTCGTCCAGTTTTCAATATATCGTATTGTATAATTTGCCCAATGGCATAGCAAGAGATTTCATTATTTACGAACTCACTTGTGAAGAAGTAATTGAATGTGCAGACGAAAATGGCGACCACAAGTGCGATACTTGCGGCGAAACGTTGAGCCAATGCGTGGACGAAGATAGCAATTACAAGTGTGATATTTGCGGTGCAAAATTTGTGGCTCCTATGGCGACGCCCGTATTGTCGGTGGAAGGCAGAACGGTAACGTGGGATGCGCAAGAAGGCGTAACGTATAAATATAGAATTGCAGGTGGTGCAGACCAAGTTGCAACAGGCAATTCGATAACGGCATATTATAATGACGTAGTTGCAGTATGGGCGGTAGGCGATAACGAAACGACGCTTGACAGCGAAGTGGCTTCCGTAACGATTCCCGAAACAACGTCCGTATATCCTACGCTTGAACAATTCCAAGCAGGCTATACGTTTAACTGGGATGACACGTACGTAGGCGTTTCGCAAGGTTCGCACATTCCTGTTGAACGCGTAATGGACAGCACGGCGAAATCGGCTATGCAAGGTAGTGAAAACTTTGGCGATTACACGATGTATTTGGGCGCAAGCGGACAACACAATTTCATGGGTATTCTCCGTGAAAAATCCAACATGGTAGTAGGTTACACCTACACGGTTACCGTAAATTACTACTGCGTAACGGATAACGGTGGCGACTACGTTATCTTGCTTGGCGATGGCAATGCAAACACGACGGTTTTGAGTAACCCGTTCAAAACAGGGTTGAATTCTTGCACGATTGAGCTCACGCCCAGCGACGTTAATTTCTGCTTGACGTTCTGGACGAATGGCTCGTTGTTAGACGTATATCTTGGCAATATTGAGGTAGTGGCAAAAGAAGCTGAAACAGAACGTGAAGATTTCTATTCCGTAACGCATGAAGATATGCTTGCGGAAGGCGGTTATACGTACGATTGGAGCGAAAACAATATTCTTCAATTCTCCGCCAACGCGCAATACGTAGAAATTGATAAGATGGAAGATAGGACGCTTGCGTCGGCATTGACGGCAACGGACGCGTTTGCAAACGGCTATGCTATGAAGTTTAAGGCGGCAACGGGTAGCGCGTATATCGATTGCTTGAAGGATATGCTCGTTGACGGTAACACGTACACGATTTCCTTTGACGCTTACGTAATTACTCCTGGTGACGTTACGATTCTTTTGATGAACGCGGCGGGTGTGCAAGCAGGTCAAGCGAACTTCAACAAGGTGGACAATGGCAACGGCACGAAGAAATATACCGCAACGTTTACGGTTGGCGGTCAAACGCAAGTAAACCTTTACACTATCAATGCTTGTGAATTGTACATTGCAAACTTCACGATTATTGAAAGCGAACCTGTCGGCGAATTGGTAGAACATACCAATGAAGGCACAAAGACGTGGGCGCAATTGAACAACTTTGGCAAAGGTACGCAAGTGGCAACGCCTGCAGGCGCAGTAGGTCAAGACGGTTTTGCTGACGACTATTCGTTGAAAATCGTAGGCACTGGCGGCGAAATGGTTGCTGAATTGTTCCAAGCGGGTTCTCTTACCCCTGCAGGACATACGTATAAGTCCTTGCAATTAACGGTTAAATATTACGTTGAAGAGGGCTTTACTGGTTCTGGTTTGTATTTGAAATTGGATGGAGATTTCCAAATGATGCCTGCAACGGCTGGGTACCATACGTTCACGTACACGACGAGTACGGTAGTGGATTTCGTATGTATCTATACGTCGACGGGTACTTCCGGTAACGTTTACTTGGGCAGCATAGATTATGTCGTAACGTCGATTGGCCCCGAGGCATAATTAATAGAAAACGAAATAAAGCCGAAATAGGAAAAGCTCCGCGCTTTGCGCGGGGTTTTTTCTTGTATAGTTTATAGGCGTTGAAAATAAAAATATTAAAATTTTTTACTATTATATGGACTTCTTTTGCTTTCGCATTGACGGTTTTTTTAGATGTATTATAATAATGTTACGGCGGTATATATACTTTTATGCTTGTTTTATAAAAGGAGGAGACTTATGGATTTGAAAAAACTCAAAAAAGTATTACTTACCATGAGCCTTGCGGCTTGTCTTGCGTTACCTGTGTTTGGTTGCGGTGCAGGCGACGATGGGGATAACGGTGGCGACAACGGCGACGGCACGAACACCGAACAACCCGGTGGCGACGATACGACCGGTGGCGACGAACATACTTGCGTTGACGAGGATGACAATCATTTGTGCGATACTTGTGATGAAGAATTAAGTCAATGTGCGGACGAGGATAACGACCACAACTGCGACGTATGTGGCGAAAAGGTAAGCGATTGCGCGGACGAGGATAACGACCACCTTTGCGACGTATGTGGTGAAACGTTAAGTCAATGTGCGGACGAGGATAACGACCACCTTTGCGACGTATATGGTGAAACGTTAAGTCAATGTGCGGACGAAGACAACGACCACAACTGCGACGTATGTGGCGAAAAGGTAAGCGATTGCGCGGACGAGGACGACCATCATTGCGATATTTGCGGGGAAAAGATAAGCGATTGCAAGGACGAAGATGGCGATTACGTATGCGATATTTGCGGTGCACAATTTGCAACGCCTATCGCAACGCCCGTTATTACGCTTAACGGAAGCGTGGCAAGTTGGGAAATGCTCGACGGCGTAACGTACAAATATACGATTGACGGTGGCGAAGAGCAGACGGCGACGGTAAATTCCGTAGAATTAAAATACAATCAAACGCTCGTGGTATGGGCGGTAGGCAACGGCGAAACGACGCTCGATAGCGAAAAGGCTACGTTTAAGCGCACGCCGACGCAAGCGACGCCGACGCTCACGC
>JAZRSE010000056.1:0-5986 GCA_045651305.1 Candidatus Scatosoma sp.
CGTTACCGAACCTGCAAAGCCCAAAATTACCTTTCCACCGAAAATACGGCGCACTTTTACCGCCGTGTTTTTGAAAATAACCGACTCGCCAAGCGTGACTTGTCCGTCACCTGCAATCGCCGTGATGCCGTCCTTTTTAACGGCGCAAATGGTCGTCCCTCTAAATTCCATAACCTTTCTCCTTGTATAGGGGATTTACTGTTTTTTCAGCGCTTTTTCCACGTTTTCCAACGCGCGGAGCGCAAGCGTTTTATACCGTTCTTTTTTGTCCTTAATCCGCGTAGGGAGCGGAGATAAAATACCGAAATTGGCGTTCATCGGTTGAAAATCTTTGTTCGGGGTTGCAATATACGTTTGCAATGCGCCGCACACCGTCGTATCGTCCAAAACGAACGGCTCTCTTCCCAAAATGCTATCCGCCGCCGCTATCGCCGCAAGAAGTCCGCTCGCCGCGCTTTCCACGTATCCCTCTACTCCCGTGATTTGCCCTGCAAAAAACAGTCTTTGATTATTCTTAACCGAAAAATCGCGGTTCAAAACACAGGGGGAATTGATAAACGTGTTTCTGTGCATAACCCCATAACGCATAAAGTCTGCATTTTTCAACGCAGGTATCATAGAAAATACGCGCTTTTGTTCGGGGAAGGTCAAGTTCGTTTGAAAACCCACGAGGTTGTACGCCGTGCCGTACTCGTTTTCCTTGCGAAGTTGCAACACCGCATACGGGCGTTTGCCCCCTTCGTCCGCCAAGCCCACGGGCTTTAACGTGCCGTAGCGCAAGGTGTCCTTTCCCCTCGACGCCATAACCTCAATCGGCATACACCCCTCGAAAATTTCTCCCTTTTCAAAGGCGTGCAAATGCGCTTTTTCCGCATTTAACAGTTCTTCTACGAACGCATAATATTCTTCTTTGCTCATCGGGCAGTTGATATAATCGCCCGTGCCTTTGCCGTATCTATCCCCCGTGAACGCACAGGACATATCCACGCTTTCCGCCGAAACGATGGGCGCGGAGGCGTCGAAGAAATGCAAATCTTTGCCGAATTCTTTTTGAATATCCTCGCTTAAACCCTCGCTTGTCAAAGGCCCTGTCGCCACGATAACGTATTGATTTTGGGTAGAGGGAATTTTCGTAATTTCCCCCTCTTCCACCGTGATAAAAGGATGCGTTTTTATCTTGTTTGTTATATACGAGGAAAACTTGTCCCTATCCACCGCCAAAGCCGCGCCGGCAGGCACGCAGGTATTGTCCGCCGCCTCGATAATAAGCGAGCCGATACGCCGCATTTCCTCTTTCAAAAGTCCGCAAGCGTTTGCGTAATAATCGTTGCTCTTTAACGAATTGGAACAAACGAGTTCCCCTAAATTTTCACTCTCGTGCGCAGGCGTAAACTTTTTCGGTTTCATCTCTACGAGCGTCGTTTGTATGCCTTGATTTGCCAAATAATACGCCGCCTCGCAACCTGCCAAGCCTCCGCCTATAACGAGAACTTTCGTCGCTTTTTCCATAATTTTTTCTGCTTTACTTTGTTTTTATTTTTCTGTCCACGACAACCTATCTTCTACGCGATAACGAACGATAGAAAAACTCGCCAGCGGAGGCTCTCCGCCGAACGATAGAAAGACTCGCCTGTGACGGCTCGCCCCCTTAAAAAGTGGGGATACGCACCACCCCGTCCACGACAACCTATCTTCTACGCAATAACGAACGATAGAAAGACTTGGGAGCGGAGGCTCTCCGCCGAAAGATAGAAAGACTTGGGAGCGGTGGCTCTCCTCTTAAAAAGTGGGGATACGCACCACCCCGTCCACGACAACCTATCTTTTTGCGTTAACGAAAGATAGAAAGACTCGCCAGCGGTGGCTCACCGCTCACTCGTCGTCGTAACCGTTGAAAATATATCCGCCGTTGCCCATTTCAGGCGGTTCGTCCATCAAAGGGGGTGCATCAAAGCCGTTTACAAACTCTACCGCCTCCGCTTTCTTCGCCTTTTCCGCTTTGGAATACTTGATACGGAAATTACAATCCTTATTGCTGCACTTCACGTTTCCGCGCGCCGTATTGACAAGCGCGTCGCCGCAGTCGGGGCATTTATCCCCCGTAGGAATATCCCAACTCATAAATTTACAGGTCGGGTACGCCGAACAGCTATAATATTCCTTGCCTTTCTTCGATTTTCTCACCGTCATTGCGTTGCCGCACTCGGGGCATTTACCGATATATTTAATTTCTTCTTCGGTGGGCATAGGCATCGTGGACTTACACTCGGGATAGTTAGGGCAAGCCAAGAACTTACCAAACTTACCGCTTTTTACCACCATATTTTCGCCGCATTTAGGGCAACGGAGCGCGGAAATTTCTTCCTTGGTTTCGCTAACGATATTATGGCACTCGGGATAGTTCGAACAAGCCAAATACTTGCCGAATTTGCCCATTCTACGGAGCATAAAATGTCCGCACTTTCCACAAATCTCCTGCGTTTGTTCGTCGCCGTAGTTGGAGGCTTTGCGAAGATTTTTTTCAAAGTCGGGATAGAAATCGCCGATAACCGCGCGCCAATTGATGCCGCCCTCTTCGATATCGTCCAGCTTGGTTTCCATTTCCGCCGTAAAGCCTACGTCCATAACGTCGATAAAGCATCTTACAAGCATATCCACAACGTCGTAAGCAATCGCCGTGGGCACCATATACTTGCCCTCTTTCTTGACGTATTTTTGCATCAATTTCGAGATAATCGTCGCGTACGTGGACGGACGGCCAATCCCCTTTTCTTCCATCGTTTTTACAAGCGACGCGTCCGTATAACGAAGGGGCGGTTTGGTGAATTTTTGTTCCTTTTGCATAGTCACCAAATCCAAAACGTCGCCCTCTTTCAAATCGGGCAAAAGCTTGGATACGTCGATAGCGTCCTCGTCGTCTTTCTTTGCCGACACGTCTTGATATACCGCCGTAAAGCCTGCAAAGAGCAATACTTTGCCGCTTGCCTTAAAGATATATCCGCTGTTGTCGATTTCCATTTGCGCGCTGTTGTACTTCGCCTCCGCCATTTGCGAGGCAAGGAAACGCTCGTACACCAATTTATAAAGGGCGAAGTGCTTTCTATCCAAAAGCTTTTTCGCCTTATCGGGCGTCATATCCAAATCAATGGGACGAATCGCGTCGTGCGCGTCTTGCGCGCCCTTTTTCGACGCATAGAAATTGGGTTTTTCGGGTACGAAATTCTCCCCGTAAAGTTCTTTAATCTTATTAAGCGCCTTGTTTTGCGCCTCTTTGGATACGCGAACGGAGTCGGTACGCATATACGTAATGAACGCGATATGGTCGCCGTTTTCCGTATCGATACCTTCGTAAAGGTGTTGCGCGAGCGTCATCGTTTCAGGAGCGGTAAACCCAAGTTTCGTCGACGCGTCTTGTTGCAACGAGCTGGTGGTGAAAGGCGCGGGCGCGTGCGATTTTACAACCGCTTTCTTCACCTTGGAAACAATGAAATTGCCCTGTTCGATTGCCGCAAGCACTTGCGCCGTTTCTTCCGCGGACGCAGGCTTATACTTGCGCGTGCCTCTCTTTTCAAGCATCGCCTTAAAGGGCGCGTACGCTTGCATTTTATCACGCAGCTCCGCCGTCAAGTTCCAATATTCTTCGGGCTTGAACGCCGTAATTTCACGTTCTCTTTCTACCACGAGGCGAAGGGCAACCGATTGTACTCTGCCCCCCGAAAGCGAACGTTTGCCGTTGCCGTTTTTGTCCTCGATTTTGTGGTTTAACAGGGTGGAGAGTTTATACCCCACGAGTCTGTCAAGCACACGGCGCGCTTGTTGCGCGTCAACCAAATCGTAGTCGATGGTGCGCGGTTTTTTCAACGCGTTTTCAATCGCCGTTTTACTAACTTCGTTAAATTCGATACGGTTTTTGCCTTGTTCGTCCAAGCCAAGCACCGTTTGCAAGTGCCACGCAATCGCCTCCCCTTCTCTATCAGGGTCGGTTGCAAGATAAACTCTATCCGCGCGCTTGGTAGCGTCCGTCAAACGGCGGATAACGTCCTCTTTGCCGTCCGAGTTCACGTAATTGGGCTCGAAATTGTTGGCAACGTCTACGCCAAGCGTATGCACGGGCAAGTCACGGATATGTCCTGCCGACGCGTCTACACGGTATTGACCTTTGAGGTATTTGGAGATGGTTTTTGCCTTGGAAGGCGACTCTACGATAATTAAATCCATTTCGTATTCCTTTTTGCTATATATGCTATTAAAAATTTTTTACTCTTTTATGTTTTTCGGCTATTATACGATTGCATAGCGGTTGCCGCCAAGCGACACGACGCAGCCTTTTATCTCTAACGCCGACAACTGCGCGCGCAGTTTGTATAAAGGCACGCCCGATTGTTCCGCTATCTCGTTTATATGACAATCGGCGTGCATCCGCAAGATTTCCACAATCCTTTCTTCCGTTTCGGTAAGCGGTTGTTTGGGCTTTTTCTTGGGTTCTTCCTCGCCAAGCGCCGCAAATACGTCTTTCGCGCTTTCGGTTAAATACGCGCCCTCTTTGATAAGCGCGTTACAGCCTGCCCCGTCGTACGTGCCGGGCGCGTAGGGCAACGCAAACACCTTTTTCCCTGCCTGCTTTGCATACTTCGCCGTTATCAACGCGCCGCTTTTTTCCGCCGCGCCAATCACTAACGTTCCCTCGCCTAAATAGGCAAGCAGTTTGTTTCGATACTCGTAAGAATAATTCCTCGTCGGCTCGTCAAAAGGGTATGGGGATAATAACAACCCGTTTTTCACCACTTGACGGAGCAAGGGCAGGTTGCTTTGCGGTAAAGCGGAAAATCCGCCTGCCAATACGCAAATCACTTTGCCGCCCGCTTTTATCGCGCCCTCGATTACCGCCTCGTCCCCACCGTCCGCAACTCCGCTGACAAGGGTGAACTTTTGCGACAACTCACCTGCGATTTCACTGCCCAACTTCCGTGCTTGCGCAGGCGTCGTGCGTGAACCTACCACCGTGAATTTCCGCGTTTGCAAAAGGTTGACGTCCCCTAAATATTGCAACGTTTGGGGCGCGTTTGGCAAATCCGCCCACTCGCTTGGATAACCGTTTTCGCCAATATTTAATTGTTTGCATTGGCTTTCCGTCATACGCTACCTTTAATCGAGTTCGTCCTCTTTGCCACCGTACGCACGGTAGGAAATCGCCTCGTATAAATGCTCGGGTAAAATGCTCTCGCAAAGCTCCAAATCGGCTATCGTACGCGCTACTTTTAAGATACGCGAGCGCGCTCTTGCGGACAGGCGCAATCGTTCGTACGCCTCGCGCAAAATGTTTTCGCACTCTTCGCTTAATTTGCAATACTCGCGCGTTTCCTTTTCGCCCATTTCCGCGTTGGAAGTAATTTTGCTCCCTTCAAAGCGTTGGCGTTGGATATTCCTCGCCACGTCCGCGCGTTTTTTAACGATTTCGCTGCTCTCCCCATCCGCCGTGGAAACCAAATCGTCGTACTCCACGCCGTCCACTTCCACTTGAATATCAATTCTATCAAGGAGCGGACCGGACACCCTTGCGTGGTATTTTCTAATATCGTTGGGACGGCAAACGCAACGGCGTTTTTTACTGCCGTAGTTTCCGCAAGGACAAGGGTTCATACTCGCGCAAAGCATAAACGACGCAGGGAAGGTAACCGTGCCGCTCGCTCTCGACACCGTGATTACGCCGTCTTCAAGCGGTTGGCGCATCGCCTCCAAAGAAGAACGTTTATACTCGGGCAATTCGTCCAAAAAAAGTACGCCGCCGTGGGCAAGACTGATTTCCCCAGGGTGCACCGTTTTATTGCCGCCGCCGCAAAGGGATACCGTCGTCGCCGTGTGGTGCGGACTACGGAAAGGGCGAGTTTTTACAATTCCCTCCTCGCCAAGCGTACCTGCAACGGAGTGTATTTTCGTAATTTCAAGCGCCTCGTCAAAGCGCATATCGGGAAGAATAGAGGGAATA
>JAZRSE010000057.1:0-6018 GCA_045651305.1 Candidatus Scatosoma sp.
GCTTGGCCTCCGACTTTTTCCGTTGTCGTAAAATACGGTTATAACGTACCCGAGCTTGCTTATCGTATTCAACAATCGGTAAAACAAAGCGTTGAAAATATGACGCGCTACAAGGTGGCGGAAGTAAACGTGCATATTTGCGACGTTACCTTCGAAGGGGGCGTGCCGCAACCTGCGCACAACCACGAAGAGGCTTTGGACGAAAATTAAACAATAAACGATTACCCTTCCCGAAAGAGAAGGGTTTTCGTCATAAATTCAATAATTTACATAAACGGAGAACAGTATGAGAAATGCAGCGAGAGAAGCGGCGTTAAATATGATATTTGCCCAACAATTTAACACGGATTGCTTTGATTCTTTGAAAAAGAAAGTTTTTAAGCAATTTAAGCTCGAAAAAGAAGAATACGCGCGTTTTGCGGAAGATTTGATAGCGGTGGTGGAAAAGAACCGCACGGAATTGATAGAGGGAATTGAAAAGGCTTGTCACCACTATAAAGAAAGCCGTATCAACCCTATGGATAAAAGCATTTTGTTGATTGCTATGGCGGAAATATTATATTTCGACGAAATTCCGCCCGTAGTTTCCGTATCGGAGGCAACGGGTCTTGCGCGCAAATATTCCACGGAAAAGAGCGCTGATTTCGTAAACGGCGTACTTTCGGGCGTTATCAATCAAAACTGATAGTTACATTGGAGGAAATTATTATGAATATTATCGACGGAAAAGCTTTTTCTGCGAAACTTCGCGCAACCTTGAAAGAAAAGGTGGACAAAGCGGAAAATAAACCTGGGCTTGCGGTTGTTCTTGTTGGTTGCGACCCTGCATCTCAAATTTACGTAAGAAATAAAATTAAGGCTTGCGAAGAAGTAGGAATTCGTTCCTATTCCTACGTTTTACCCGAAACGGCTACGCAAAACGAAGTGGAAACTTTATTGGACGAGCTTGCCGCGGATGAAAAGGTAAACGGTATTTTGTTGCAATTGCCTTTGCCCAAAGGTCTTGATGCGGAATCGGCAATGGCTCGTATTCCCGTAGAAAAGGACGTAGACGGTTTCTCGGCGGAAAATATCGGGCTCTTGTGCTTACATAAAGAGGACCTCGTTGCCTGCACGCCGCTTGGCGTTATGAAACTCTTGGAAAACGAGGGTATTGATTTGTGCGGCAAAAACGCCGTTGTGCTTGGGCGTAGCGATACGGTAGGCAAGCCTATGGCAATGTTGTTGCTTAACGCAAACGCTACCGTTACCATTTGCCATAGCAAGACGAAGAATTTGAAAGAAATTTGCCAAAACGCCGATATTCTCGTTGCGGCTATCGGTAGACCGAAGTTTGTTACGGCGGATATGGTAAAAGAGGGCGCAATCGTTATTGATATCGGTATTAACCGTGACGAAAACGGTAAAATTTGCGGCGACGTGGATTTTGAGAACGTAAAAGACAAAGTTTCTAAAATCACGCCCGTACCCGGCGGCGTTGGCCCTATGACGATTACGATGTTGATGTATAACGCTTGTAAAGCGGCTTTTAAGGAGTAAAGGGGATTGAACGATTTTAACCTTTCTTATCAAAATTATTTAGACGAATTCGAGGCGTATTTGAACGAATACGTTGCAAGCCTTAAAACAAACCCTACGCTTTTAGGGGAGAGTATGGCTTACAGCCTGCAAGGCGGCGGAAAACGTATCCGTCCCGTCTTAATGCTTGCGTGCGCGGACGTACTTTCCGTTCCGCATAAGGATATTTTGCCTTTTGCGCTTGCGCTTGAAATGATTCATACCTATTCGTTGATACACGACGATTTGCCTGCAATGGATAACGACGATTTCCGTCGCGGTAAACCCTCTTGCCATAAAGCTTTTGGCGAGGCAAACGCTATCTTGGCAGGCGACGCGCTTTTGAACGAGGCGTACGCCATTTGCTTTGAACAATGCTTAAAAGGCGAGCCTTTCATTATGGCGTCCAAGCTTTTGAACGAATATGCAGGCGCTTTCGGTATGATTGCAGGTCAATCCGCCGATTTGCTTTCCACGGGCAGAAAAGGCGAGGTTTTAGAAGAGGAATTGCATTTTGTTTACGAGCATAAGACGGGCAAACTCTTGCTTGCGCCTATTGCCGTAGCCAATATGCTTTCTTGCAATAAAAATTACTTGTCGTTTGAATATTTTGGCAAATTGCTCGGCTTGTTATTCCAAATGACGGACGATATTTTGGACGTGACGGGTAATTTTGACGAACTTGGCAAATCCATCGGCAAAGACGAAACGGTGAATAAACTCACCTGCGTTAGATTGTACGGTTTGGAGGCGGCGAAAATCCGCGCCGACATTTGCGCCAAAGAGTGTCACGCCGTTTTGGAAGGTATCGACGGCGATACGGAATTTTTACACGCTTTGATAGATTACGTTTTATTGCGTTCGAATTAAGAAAAAAGGGGAGCGTTGATGTTAAAAGATTTTTCAACGGAAAATGTTAAAAATTATACGCGAAGTGAACTCAACGTTCTTTGCGATAAACTTCGTTTAACCATTTATGATACGGTTATGCAATGCGGTGGGCATTTGGCGTCCAATTTAGGCTCGGTAGAATCCACCGTTGCGCTTTTTTACGTATTCGATTTCCCTAACGATAAGATTGTTTTTGACGTAGGGCATCAATGTTATGCGTATAAACTCCTTTCTGGGAGAGCGGATAGATTTTCCACTTTGCGCCAACCGGGCGGCATTTCGGGCTTTCCCAAGCGCAACGAGAGCGAATACGACTGTTATGATACAGGTCACGCAGGCACGTCCGTTTCCGCGGCGATAGGGCTCGCAAAAGCGTATGAAATGCAAGGGGAAAAACGCAACGTAATTGCCTATATTGGCGACGGCTCTTTCAATAACGGGCTTGTGTACGAGGCGTTGAATAGCTTAAAAATATTCAAATCGAACGTTTTGATTATCTTAAACGATAACGATATGTCCATTTCCCCGACGGTGGGCGGAATGCACGAAATACTTACGCAAATCAAGGATACGCAAAAAGCGGAGGGCGTCCGTCTTTTGGAGAGTTTCGGTTTGACGTATTTAGGCGTTAAAAACGGAAACGACGTCGAAGAAATGGTAGACGCGTTGACGGAGGCAAAACAACTTTTGCAAAACGGCTCCGTTTTATTGCATATCGCAACGAAAAAGGGGAAAGGTTACGAATTTAGCGAAGAACACCCCACGAATACGCACGGCGTACCTCCCGTAGGTTCGCCCAAAGAAAAGGAATATTCGCAAGTTTTAGGCGAAACGCTTTGCTCGCTTGCCTCGAATAATAAGAAGATTTCCGTTGTTTCGGCGGCAATGAAAGAGGCGCTTGGGTTGGAAGAATTTTTCTCTACGTATCCTGAAAGAGCGTTTGACGTTGGTATTTGCGAAGAAAACGCGTCCGTACTTTGCGCGGCGATGGCAACGGGTGGGTTAAAACCTTATTACGCTATTTATTCCACCTTTTTACAACGCGCTTTCGACGAAATTATCCACGACGTATGCGCGCAAGACGCCGCAGTAACCTTTTGTATTGATAGGGCAGGCATTTCCGGGGCGGACGGCGAAACGCATCAAGGCGTATTCGATTTGTCCTATCTTTCCTTAATCCCCAATTTGGCAATCGCCGTGCCCAAAGACACGGAAGAATTAAAGAAATTATTGGAATTTAGCGAAAGTTATCCTCATCCGCTTGCAATTCGTTATCCCCGTTCGGGGAAAGTCGTGTTCCCGTCGACAAATGCGCCAATCGAGGTTGGAAAGTGGGAATATTTATATAAAAACACGGAAAACGGCGCAAAAGCGGCGATTATCGCAACGGGCGAGAGAAGTTTAATTATCGCTATGAAAGTCCGTCAAAACCTTGAAAAACAGGGCAAATACGTCGACGTTGTAAACGCTCGTTTCGTCAAGCCATTGGATAAAGAATTTTTAAGCAATATGCAATACGATACTATCGTAACCATAGAAGATAACGTATTTTTAGGCGGGTTAGGCTCGCTTATCAACGGCGAACTTATCGCTATGGACAAGCCTTGCAAGATTAAAAACTTTGCTTATCGCGACGAATTTATCCCCCAAGGCAAGGTAGGGCAGTTGCAAAGCGATTACGGCGTTAATTGCGTAGAAATTGAAAATTATTTGGCGCGAGTATTGTAATGAGAGCGGATAAATATTTTGCCGAAAAATTCGGCTCGCGTACCAAATCCGCCGAGGCGATTGAAAGAGGGCTCGTGCTAATAAACGGCAAACCGATAAAGGCGAAGGACGAAATCAAAGAAACGGACGAAATCACTTTCGTTGAAGTTAAGGATTTGTTCGTGTCCAACGGCGGATATAAATTGGCAAGAGCGATAGAAACGTTTGGTTTATCCTGCAAGGATAAAGTCTTCGTAGATATTGGCGCAAGTACGGGCGGTTTTACCGATTGTCTTTTGCAAAACGAGGCAAAAAAGGTGTATGCCGTAGACGTTGGGGAAAGCCTTTTACACGAAAGTTTGTTGGGCGATAAGCGTATCGTGCCAATGGAGAACACCAACGCAAGATACCTTGCAAAAACGGATTTTTTAGACGTTATCGACGGCGTAGTCACCGACGTTAGTTTTATATCCTTGCGTTTGATTTTTCCCGCGATTAAAAGCGTTTTAGCGGAAAACGGCGAGGCGGTTGTACTTGTAAAACCGCAGTTCGAGTGTGAAAACAAAAATATCGGGAAAAGCGGCATCGTACATACGTCCGCGCATACGAAAATCGTAGAAAAAGTGGTGGGGTACGCCTTGGAAAACGGATTATATCCGTTTGGCATCACGAACGCGCCCTTGCGTAAAGGGAAGAATATCGAATATGTTTTATGGTTAAAACCGCAATATAACGGCGCAAAAAGCGTTGCGTTTATCGTAAACGAAGTGAAAAACGTATTGGAAAATATTGCGATTGAAAGAAAATCGAAAGAAGATTAACTCAAAGGGGAACAAACGATGAAAATCGGGGTACTTGGCAACAAAAACAAGGTAAAAGACGAAAAGACCGTATTGGAAATTATCGGCTTTTTACAAGAATCCGGTTATGAAACGGTGCGCTTTTATACGCCTGCGGAAATAAGCGACGTGGACGTTTTGGTCGTTTTGGGTGGCGACGGTGCAATTTTGCACTCTGCCGTAATCGCCGCGCGGAAAAATATTAAAATTATCGGCATTAACTACGGCAATCTCGGTTTTTTGACGGAATACGAAAAGGACGAGAGAGAACGCATTAAAGAGCTTTTGGCGCAATTAGAAAATGGAAACTGCCGCATTTTGAAACGCAGCTTATTGCAAGTGGAAGTGCTTGGGCAAACCTTTTATGCGCTCAATGAAATCGCTTTACAAAGGGATAACGGCTTGCACGCCAAGAAAAATTCGCAAATTTTACGTTTGCAGGTAGATACCAAAGAGGGTACGGACGTAATTGCAGGCGACGGCTTGCTCGTGTGTACGCCCACAGGCTCTACGGCGTATTCGCTTTCGGCAGGCGGCGCGATTATCACGCCCGAAGTGCCCGTATTTATGATGACGCCTATTTGCGCGTTTTCTATGCGTACTCGTCCTATTGTATTTGCCGATTCGGAAGAGCTTACCTTGAACATCGTTCGCGGCAAATCCATCGTGCTTTGCGACGGCGTCGCTATCGCGCAATTCCCCGAAAATACGGAAATTCGCATTAAAAAAGCGCCGTTTACCGCCGATTTCCCCGTTCGCGACGGCTCGGATTTCTTTGCAAAAGTACGCAATAAATTAAACGCATAATCAAAAGAAGATAAAAGAGAGGGTTGGAAGATGTTACGTTCCGCAAGACACGCAAAAATTTTAGAAATCATTTCGAGAAAGGAAATTGAAACGCAAGAAGAACTTTGCTCGGAATTAAACGCTTTGCATTTGGTCGTTACGCAAGCGACGATTTCTCGGGATATTCGCGATTTGCATCTTTTCAAAGTCGCAGGCAACGAAAAGAAATAACGTTACG
>JAZRSE010000058.1:0-7963 GCA_045651305.1 Candidatus Scatosoma sp.
CAATGTACCCGTTGTACGGATATGTGCCCCCGTCACTTGCTTGGCTACCCGTTAGAACCGCATAAGATGGTGCGTACAGCAAAAGGCGCGGCTATGGTTATGCCGCAAATGGTGCTTTCGGCGTCCCTTTGTTGCGGTTGCGGCGTATGCGAATCGCTCGCTTGCTGCCAAGGCATTTCCCCCAAGGCAGTTATCAACGAATACAAGGCGTTGCTTGCGAAAAATAAGCTCCGCTACGTAGGCAAGGAAGAGAGCGTGGTTGCGCCCGAAAGAGAGTACCGTATGGTACCCTCCGAGCGTTGGGAACATATCCTCGGCGTTGCAAAATTTGATAAAGTGGCAAAATACGTAGGTAGACAAACGGATTTTGACAGAGCGGAAATTTATCTTCGTCAACACATCGGCGCGCCCAGCGTAGCGATTGTAAAAGAGGGTGATATCGTGCAAAAGGGCGATAAAATCGCCGAGAGCGGAGAAGGGATTTCCCTTCCGCAATACGCCTCCGTATCGGGCAGAGTAATGCTCGAAGAAGGGGTAAAAATAATCATTGAAAAGGATAGCGAATAATGTTTAAGTCGATTGGTGTTATAGAATTAAAAAGCGTACCCAAAGGGGTAGAGGCAACGGACGCGGCTCTTAAAAGCGCAGGCGTTGAAATGGTTGCGGCGCACCCTGCTTGCCCTGGTAAGTACGAAATCATTTTGACGGGCTCGATTTCCAACGTAACGGCGTCGGTAGACCACGTTATAGAAAAATTCGGCAGTTACGTGATTGATTCTTCCATTATGGGTAGAATTGACGAGCAGGTTATCACGGCGCTTTTCGGCACGCAACAAGGTGTAAAGAAAGGCTCGCTTGGTTTGATTGAAACGTTCTCGGCGGCAACGACGATTAAAGCGGCGGATATTGCGGTGAAAACGGCGCGAGTAGACATCTTCGATTTGCGCGTATCCCGCGGTATGGGCGGCAAGGGCGTAGTGCTTTTGACGGGCGAAGTTGGCGACGTTACAGCGGCGGTAGAGGCAGGCTCGAACTACGCAAAACAATCGGGGCAACTTTCTTCTAATGCGGTTATCGCTGCGCCCCACGCGGAACTTTGGAACCAATTATAATCGACGAAACGCTATTTTTTATAGCTATGCTATAACAAGGTGGAAATCAATATGGAAAATATTAAATTCGTAATAGAAAAGAGCGCGAGAATCGACAAGCTCATCGATGCGTTGTACGCAAAGATGCCCGAAATCGAATCGGCGCGTGGCTTGCTCGTTACCGAGAGCTATAAACAAACGGAATCCCTTCCCATTATCCGTCGTCGTAGTGCGTGCTTTGCGCACATTTTGGAAAACTTGCCCATCGTTATCCGTGATAACGAACTTATCGTAGGTGCGCCTACGGTTACCCCTCGTGGTTGCCAAGTTTTCCCCGAATATTCCTACGAGTGGTTGGAAGCGGAATTTGATACGGTAGAAACGCGTGCGGCAGACCCTTTCTATATCAGCGAAAAAACGAAAGAAGAATTGCGCGGTGCTTATCCTTATTGGAAAGGCAAAACGTGTAGCGATTTGGCAAAAGCCAACATGGCGCCCGAAGCATACGAGGCATTTACCGTACACGGCATTTTCACGCCCGGTAACTATTTCTACAACGGTATCGGCCACGTAAACGTTCAATACGACAAGGTATTGAAGAAGGGTTATCGCGGTATTATGGCGGAGGCGCAAGCGGCGCTTGATAAATTGGACGTATCGGACGGCGATTACGTAACGAGAAGCAATTTCTTGTACGCAGTAATCGAAAGCTGCGAAGCGGTTATCCACTACGCAAGAAGATACGCGGCGCTCGCTCGCGAAATGGCGAAGAAGGAAAAGAACGCGGAACGCAAAGCGGAACTTGAAAAGATTTCCGCAAACTGTGCAAGAGTTCCCGAATTCCCCGCAACCTCCTTCCACGAAGCATGTCAATCGTTCTGCTTTGTACAAATGCTTTTGCAAGTGGAATCGAGCGGTCACTCCATTTCGCCCGGTCGTTTCGACCAATATATGTATCCCTACTACAAAAAAGATATTGACGAAGGCAAGCTCACGAGAGAACAAGCCCAAGAACTTATCGACTGTATTTGGGTAAAACTCAACGACATTAACAAGGTACGTGACGCAGTATCGGCGGACGGTTTTGCGGGTTATGGTATGTTCCAAAACCTTATCGTTGGCGGTCAAGATATTCACGGCATGGACGCGACGAACGATTTGTCGTATATGTGCTTGGAAGCGTCTATGCACGTGCCTTTGCCTCAACCTTCCATTTCCGTACGTGTATGGAACGGCTCGCCCGAATCGCTTTTGGTAAAGGCGGCGGCGTTGACAAGACTTGGTACGGGTTTGCCCGCTTACTATAACGACGAAGTTATGATTCCTTCGATTATGGCAAGAGGCCTTACGTTGGAAGATGCAAGAGATTATTGTATCATCGGTTGCGTAGAACCGCAAAAGGGCGGTAAAACGGACGGTTGGCATGACGCGGCGTTCTTCAATATGTGCCGTCCTATGGAACTCGCTTTCTCCAATGGTATGGATAGGGGCGTAAAAATCGGTCCTGATACGGGCGATGTAGCGGAAATGAAGACGTTTGAAGAAGTGTACAACGCTTACAAAACGCAACAAAGCTATTTCATTAAATTGCTCGTAAACGCAAATAACGCAATCGACGCGGCGCACGCAACCCGTTGTCCTTTGCCTTTCCAATCTTGTATGGTTGACGATTGTATCGCTCGTGGTAAATCGTTGCAAGAAGGTGGCGCAATTTATAACTTTACCGGTCCTCAAGGCTTCGGTATTGCAAACAATACGGACGGCTTGCTCGCCATTAAAAAACTTGTATTGCAAGATAAGCAAGTAACGATGGCGGAATACCGTGAAGCGATGAACGCGAACTTCGGTTATGGTCTTACGGGCGCGGCGGCGGAAAGAGTAACGAACGACATCGTTCAACAACTCGCAAATAGCGGCGTTGAAATTACGGAAATGGTTATCCGCACCGTATATGAAGAAGTAACGACGGGCAACTCTATCGACCCTGATAAGAGAGAACGTTATCGTGAAATCAAGCGTTTGATTGACGAAACGTGCCCTAAATACGGCAACGATATTTATGAAGCGGATATGTTCGCTCGTGATGTTGCAAATAGCTACACCAAAGAAGTAGAAAAATATAAAAACTACCGTGGCGGTATCTTCCAAGCGGGCTTGTATCCCGTATCGGCTAACGTACCCCTTGGTGGACAAACGGGCGCAACGCCCGATGGTAGACTTGCGTTCACGCCGATTGCAGATGGTATCGGTCCTGCTTCGGGTAGAGACGTGAAAGGACCTACGGCAACGGCAAACTCGGTTGCAAAACTCGAACAAGGCGTTGCAAGTAACGGTACGCTTCTCAACCAAAAATTCCATCCCTCCGCACTTGCGGGTATGTCGGGCTTGACGAAATTCGTTGCGCTTATCCGTTCGTATTTCGACCAAAAGGGTATGCACATGCAATTCAACGTTGTAACGCGTGAAACGCTTTTGGATGCACAAAAGAACCCCGAAAAATACAAGACGCTCGTTGTACGCGTTGCGGGTTATAGCGCACTCTTCACGACGCTTTCCCGTTCGTTGCAAGACGATATTATCAACCGTACCGAACAAGGGTTCTAAAACGAACGTATATATTTCTCAATACGGCGTTGTACTTGCGTTTGCCCTTGCTCGTTTACGGCTTGTAAACATCCCGTCGGGCAATCCGCGTACGCCTTGTCTTGATCATATCTACGCCGTTTTGCGGTGAAACACGAGCAGTTGTGACGGAACAAAAAAATTAAGGAAATCAGTATGAGCATTTATAACACGAAAGGAAGAATATTTAATATTCAACGGTTCTCCATCCACGACGGACGGGGAATCCGCACCATTGTATTCTTTAAGGGTTGTTATATGCGTTGCGCGTGGTGTTGCAATCCCGAATCGCAGGAATACGCTATTCAAACGATGATGGAAAACGGCAGGGAGAAAACCGTCGGCAAAGACGTGACGGTGGAGGAGATTATGCCCGAAATCCTTGCGGACGTACAGTATTTCCGTAGAAGCGGCGGCGGCGTAACGCTGTCGGGTGGCGAAATTCTCGCCCAGCCCGAGTTCGCGCGCGATTTGCTCCGTGCTTGTAAGCAAAACGGCTTGCATACGGCGGTGGAGTCTACGGGCTATGCGGAGTTTGATAAAATAAAAGAAATTTTGCCCTATTTGGATTTGTACTTGATGGATATCAAGCATATGGATTCGGCAAAACACAAGGAATACACGAGGGCGGGAAACGAACTCATTTTAGAGAACGCGAAAAAGATAGCGGAAAGCGGCGTAGAACTGATTATCCGCACCCCCGTTGTGCCTACATTTAACGACACGGCGGAGGAAATCCGCGCGATTGCCAAGTTTGCGGCGTCCCTGCCGAACGTGAAAGAACATCACTTGTTGCCTTATCATAGATTGGGACAGGACAAATACACGGGCTTGGAACGTAACTATTCGCTCAAAGAAATCGAGCCGCCCAGCAAGGAAAAGATGGAATATCTTTTATCCATTGCGGAAGAAAGCGGTTTGCGTTGCCAAATCGGCGGCTGAACGACGTATCTACGTCGCAATACAGCGTCGTGGTTGCGCTTTGGCTTGGTTGTGTACGATTAGTACACGCCCGTCGCCAAATGCTCGCGTTTCTTGCTCGTATCTGCGCCGTTCACGGTGAGCCAATCCCAAATCTTTCTATCTTTCGTTGTCGCTTATAAGTGGCGTTAAGATAAGGCGTTAAGGGCAGCCGTAAAGCGGAAAAGCTCCCCAAAAAAAGAAAAAAGCGGAAATATCCGCAGGAGAATTATATGGAACTCAAAGACAAAATGACAATTATACAGGAATTCGTTCCTGGTAAACAAATCACCCTTTGTCACATCATCGCCAACCCCGGCGAAACGTTGTACACGAAACTTGGGTTAGACCCGCAAACGGATTACACGAGAAGCGCTATCGGCGTATTGACGGTAATCCCTTACGAAAGCGCGGTTATTGCGGCGGATATAGCGATGAAATCCTCGGGCGCGGAAATCGGGTTTGTAGATAGATTCACGGGTACGCTTATAATCACGGGCAGCGTTTCCTCCGTAGAGGCGGCTTTTGTTGCGATTAGAGAATATTGCATCAACAAGCTTGGCTACACCTGTTGCGAATTGACGAAAACCTAATATACGAGCACGGAAAAACGATAAAGACAAATGCGTAAAATTATGTTATTTGGCAGGGTAGGTGCAGGCAAAACGACGCTTACACAAGCCTTGCGCGGTGAAGAAATTAAATATTTTAAGACGCAGTACGTCAATTATTTAGATACCGTTATCGACACCCCGGGCGAATATACCGAACGTAGAGAAACGAGCGGTGCGCTCGCTTTATATGCTTACGAGGCGGACGTGGTGGGGTTGGTTCTTTCTTCAAACGAGCCGTATTCCATCTTTCCTCCCTGCCTTACGAGTATGGTAAATAGAGAGGCGATAGGCATTGTTACGGGGATAGATAAACCGGACGGCAACGTAGAGCGCGTTACGAGATGGTTGAGGTTGGCTGGTTGTAAAAAGGTATTCCCCGTCAGTTCGATTACGGGCGAGGGGATTAAGGAATTGGTCGATTTCCTAAACGACGAATCGGGCGTTAAGAAAAAAGCGCGTGCCGTGGAAAAGAAAACGGAAACAAAAGAAAACGTAACAGCCAATAGAACGGTAGATACTTGGTTGTTGTAATAGGTTAAGGAAGAAAAAATATGAGCAAAACGAAAGTAATTGCCTTTGCCAATAACAAAGGCGGCAGCGGTAAAACCACCACTTGTTCCAACGTCGGTTGCGCGATGGCGTTGGAGGGAAAAAAGGTGCTTATGATTGACGGCGATATGCAGCTCAATCTCACCATTTCCTATTTCGACGAAGAACAAGCGCTCTCCTTTGCGCAAGGCGGTAAAAATATTCACACCGCAATCAAGGAAGAAAAGGATTTAACCGATTTCATCGTTAATACGGGCATTGAGGGCTTGGATATTATTCCTTCCTCTTCCCTTATGAGCGGCATCGAATTTGATTTGTTCGCAAAATGGCAACGGGAATTCGTTTTAAGAAAGTGTATGGAAAGGGTGAAAGCGACGGGATATTACGATTATATCCTCATTGATTCGCCTCCTACGCTTGGCGGTTGGGTAATGAACGTTATGTGCGCGTCCGATTACGTGGTAATCCCCGTAGAGGCAAGCCCTTGGGGGTTGTTCGGCCTTGCAAATATGTTCGAATTTTGCAATCAAGCCAAGAATATCGCTCCTCGATTAGAAGTGCTTGGTATCGCTATTACCAAAGCGGACGAGCGCAAAAAGTATTTCAAGCAAACGATGGATATTCTCAAAGAAATGGAGGGTACGCGCTTGTTTGACAACTATATCCGTGTGGATAGCGCGGTGGAGTGGGCGCAAGATAATAGTAGCCCCGTAGTAGCGTATAAAAAGACGAGCCGTAGCGCCGTGGAATATATCAATTTAACAAAGGAGATTATGGAGTATGCCAATCGGTAAAAACGCGATTAAAAGAGTGGAAAACAACGGGTATTCGAACGTTAAGACGAGTGCGCCCGATATGGAGAACAGTAACGTGATTGCAAACCTCGACCCCCAAGTAATGGAAAAAATGGTTGCGCCCGTAGAAGTAGCTACGGAGGCAAAGACGGCGAAAAAGCCTGCGGCAAAGAAGGCGCCTGCAAAGAAACCTGCTTGCAAAAAAGCAACGAAGAACGCTTTTGAAAAAGTAAGTTTTGGCGAAGACATGCCCTACTATTTATTGTAATTTCGATAAATAACAACACCCCCGAACGAGTTTTCGTTCGGGGGTGTTTTACGTTTATTTTCAAGTTTTTAATAGCCGACGGCAATGGCAAAGAGCAATACCAAAATGGTGAACACAAAGAGGAACAGCTGCATAAGCCACGTCCATTTTACCCACTTTCCATACGATACGCCCGCAATGGAAAGCCCTATTAAAAGTACGGGGTTGGTAGGCAAAATCATATCGGTAAATCCGTCCGCGATACAATAGGTAAGCGCTACTACGGTGGGGGAAATGCCAAGGTTTGCGGCGATAGGCAAAACGATTGGCATAATCAAGAAGATTTTTGCACTTGCCGAGCCGATGAAAAGCTGTAAAATCAAGATAAGGAAATACAGCAAGATTACGCACGTGTACGGGTTGCGCCCTTTGAGATACTCGGTTACGTAATACATTACGGTATCCATAATGCCGCCTTCCACCATAACCAATTTTACGGAAGAGGCAAGGGAAATCAATAACACGGCAGGCAACATAGCCATCGCGCCCTTCCAAAGATAACGGAAAGTGTCGCTTTTCTTCTCGCAAACGAGCAATCCGCAAATGATACCGCCCACCAAGAAACTAACGGCAAGCACGGGGATTGCGTATCCGCTAATCGCGCGTACGCCTGCCAATAAAATCAAAAGGGTGAATTGCACGGCGAAGAACACGGCGAATACTTTGAAAACGCGCCGTTCTTGAACGGGGTCGATAGCGTGTTCTTGCAACTGCGCCTGCAACGATTCGCGTTTTTTCAAATCAATTTCGTAACTCAACGATTTTTTAGGATTTTTCGTGATTTTGCGGATATGTAATAAAAGGAACGTGCACACAACGGCAAATACGCAGGTGAAGAAAGAGATACGCAGCCACAACCCGTCGGTGACGCTAAACGAAAGTCCGCTATCCGCCGCCATTTCAGGGATAAACCCCACGGAGAAAGGGTTTGTAATCGCCGCGGAAAAGCCAAAGCACGCCGCCATCATACATACGCCCAAGCCTGTCATCGTATCGTAACCGAGGGAGAGCATAAACAATATAACG
>JAZRSE010000059.1:0-8555 GCA_045651305.1 Candidatus Scatosoma sp.
GGTGAAAAACCTGCTTGATAGCGGCGTTGGCGTTGAAATGCAATGTATGCAGGGGATTGGCTATAAAGAGGTGGCGGAAGGCTTGCAAAAGGGCTATACGGAAAAGGAAATGATAGAACTTATCCAAAAGAACACCCGAAATTACGCAAAAAGACAACAAACTTTCTTCAAACGTATGCAAAACCACGTGTTTCTCTCCCCACAAGAGGCTACGAGGGAACACGTTTTGCGCTTGCTTGAAAATTAACGATTACACGCACGAAAGGAGTATATTATGACGGCGGAAGAATTGATTGCGGAGGCGGAATCCTCCCTTGCCGAAAAATTCAAAATTGCGGACGAGATTAGCGAATTTAACCAAGAAAAGGTGTTAAAGGCGTTCAATCAACACTCTATTGCTATTCGTCACTTTAACGGGACGACGGGCTACGGTTACGGCGACGACGGGCGTTTCACGCTCGGCGACGTGTTTGCTGCGTCTATGGGCGCGGAGGCAGGCATCGTTTCGCCGGCGCTTTTGTCGGGTACGCACGCTTTGTCGGTGGCGCCTTTCGGCGTGCTCCGTACGGGGGATAGCGTACTTTGCGTGTCGGGTATGCCTTACGATACGATTCGCGGCGTTATTTTTGGCGAGGGGAACGGCTCGTTAAAAGATTTTGGTATTTCCTTTTCCTGTACGCAATTAACCGATGAGGGTAAATTTGATATAAACGCCATTGAAAGGGAATATAATAGACTGAAAGATAGCTTGAAGATGATTTATATCCAACGCTCGCGTGGGTACGAACTTCGAGATGCGTTCACGGTCGCCGAAATTGGCGAAATTTGCGCTTTTGTCCGTTCGCTTGGTTTTACGGGCTGTATTTTTGTCGATAATTGCTACGGCGAATTTGTAGAAAAACAAGAACCTTGCGACGTGGGTGCGGACGTGGCGGTAGGCTCGCTCATTAAAAACCCTGGTGGCGGACTTGCGCCGACGGGCGGCTATATCGTAGGCGGAGAAAAATACGTAGACTTGATTGGTAGACGCCTCACCGCGCCGTCGATTGGCAACGAAGTTGGCTCGTACGCGTACGGGTATAGATTGTTCTATCAAGGCTTGTTTATGGCTCCGCATACGGTAAATCAAGCGATAAAGGGCAGTTTGGTTATTGGTAAATGTATGGAAAAACTCGGGTATGAAAACTTCCCGAAATTGGATAAAACGCCTGCGGACATTACGCGCGCTATCCGCTTTGATACGGCGAAACAGTTGTGCGATTTTATTCAATCGGTGCAAGAGTCGTCGCCTGTGGATAGTTTCGTTACGTTAGAGCCGTGGGATATGCCCGGATATGATAGCAAGGTTATTATGGCGGCAGGTTGCTTTGTGGAAGGTGCGTCTATCGAGCTTTCCGCGGACGCGCCCGTAAAAGAGCCGTACACGGCGTACTTCCAAGGCGGACTTACTTACGAACATTGTAAATACGCATTGAAGAAGATTTTGGCGAAATTATTATAAGGGGAAACGTATGTATTTGCCTATTCTTAACCAAATGATATTGCTATTATGCTTTACCGTGTTTGGGTTTGTATTAAGAAAATGTAAGGTGTTGCCGTTGGAAACGGACGAGGTGCTTTCCAAATTGGAAAACATCATTTTCGTTCCTGCTATTATTTTAAGCTGCTTTATGGATGATTGCACGATAGAAACGCTTAAAAGTATGTGGAAAACGCTTGCGTTTAGCGCGGCAATCCTCGTCGTGCTCTTTCCTATTTCCTTTTTGCTTGCAAAATGGTTGTGCAAAGAGAAGTTTTTGCGGAAAATCGCTTGGTATAGCTTGCTCTTTTCCAATTTCGGCTTTATGGGCAACGCGATAGTAAAATCCGTTTGTCCCGAAATTTTCTTTGATTATACGATATTTATTATGCCCTTTTGGTTCGTTATCTATTTGTGGGCGGTGCCTGCGCTACTGATGACGAACGACGATACGCAAAGGGGGATAAGAAAAACGCTAAAAGCATTGTTCAACCCTATGTTTATCGCGCTTTTTATCGGTCTTGCTATCGGCTTGTCGGGGTTGCGATTGCCTATCGTCGTGGTGTCTATCGTCGATGCGGCGGCAAATTGTATGGCGCCCGTGGCTATGATTTTGACGGGTGTGGTAATTGCAAAATCCAACGTTTGGGGCTTGCTTAAAAATTGGCGCTTGTACGTGCTTGCGGCAATTCGAGTTTTGATATTCCCGCTGATATACATACTCGTTAGTTGGTTGTTGCCCGTTGGCGGATTTATTAGCGAAACAATGCTCCTTTGCGGTATGTTTATGATGAGTATGCCTCTTGGCTTAAACCCCGTCGTAATTCCTGCGGCGTACGGCGCGGATACGTCCGATGCGGCAGGTATGACGTTGATAAGCGGTATCGCCTCCGTCGGTACAATTCCGCTTATGTTCTATCTGTTCCAATTGATAGTGGTTTAATTAAGCGTTCTACGCAAAGTAGAAGGTATTTCGTGAAAAATCTACGCTCCGTGGGGGCAAAATCACCGTTTTTTATGATATAATTACGATAGAGGTAGGGAAATGGACCAAAAACTGACAGGACAATTTATTGCAAAAATCCGTAAAGAAAAAGGACTTACGCAAAAACAGCTTGCCGAATTGTTGCTCATTAGCGATAAAACGGTTTCCAAATGGGAAACGGGCGGAGGGCTCCCCGAAGTATCTTTGATGATACCCCTTTGCAAAATTCTTGGAATTACGGTAAACGAACTTTTGTCAGGGCAACGCCTTTCCGCTACCGAATATCAAAACAAAGCGGAGGACAATTTAATGGATTTAATGAAAGAACGAAAAGAAAATAAACGCAAACTGTGGTTGGAAGTTATCGTAATGGCAATTACGCTCCTTGGCGGTTTAACGATTATTATGTTTGCGTCCCATTTTGAAATGCCGCTCGGTTGGCGCCTTGCTTTCATCGCTATCGCCATAATCGTTATGGTCGGTGGCATTGGCGTAATGTGCGTGTTAGAATTTACCGCAGGGGGCTTTGAGTGTCAAAAATGCAAAGCGAAATTCGTTCCCTCGTTCGGCGCGTATCTTATGGGCGCGCATACGATAATGTACCGTAGATTACGTTGCCCAAAATGCGGCGTAAGAAACTGGTGCAAGCGCACGCTAACGCTTGGCGATGGTGAAGAAGAAATGGAAAATAAAGAAGAATAAGAAAAACCGCCCTTGCGAATTTCTCGCAAGGGCGGTTATCATTTTTATTTCGTCAAATCCCAATCAATCGGCGGTAAGCCTTTCGATATAAGATATTCGTTTGTTTTCGAGAAAGGTTTGCTCCCGAAAAAGCCGTTATAGGCGGATAAGGGGGAGGGGTGTACGCACTCTAAAATGCAATGCTTGCTTTCGTCAATTAGCTTTTTCTTGCTGCGCGCGTTTCCGCCCCAAAGGATAAATACGACGTGTTCTTTTTGCTCGGAAATGAGTTTAATCACGCTATCCGTAAACCACGCCCAACCGCATTTGCTATGCGAATTGGCTTGGTGTTCTCTCACGGTAAGCGAGGTGTTCATAAGCAGTACGCCCTCGTTTGCCCATTTCGTCAAGTTCCCGTTTTTCGGCTTTTCACAGCCAATATCCGCTTGCAATTCTTTGAAAATGTTTTCAAGCGAGGGTGGATTGGGTACGCCGTCTTGCACGGAAAAACAAAGCCCGTGTGCTTGACCAACGTTGTGGTAAGGGTCTTGTCCCAAAAGCACCACGCGCAATTTTTCAAAAGGGGTAAAACGGAAACAGTTGTACAAATCGTACATATTAGGATATACCACGTGGTTGCGGTATTCCTCAATTAAAAACTGTCGAATTTTTTGATATTTTTCGTCGGCAAAAAGGGGCGCAAGCCGAGTGTTCCAATCGCCTAAATCAACCATAATTTCGTCCTTTGTAAAAGATTATAATTCTTCAAAAATAACGGGAAGATAGCCTTTCAAATTTTGCAACGCCTTATCTCTGTTTGCAAGGTATTGCTCGGTAGTGCTGCCGCTGCCTGCAACGTCGGAAATGGCTTTTACGCTATATACGGGCAATTCCGCCGCGTACGCCGCTTGCACGATAGCCGCGCCTTCCATATCGCGGATATCCGCTTTTAATTCTTCCGTTAAAAGCTTATAATCGGTGGGGGAATCGTTAAATCTATCCGCCGTGCCAAGCTTTTTCAAGGGCAATTTTGCGCTGAATTGGTTGAGTGCAAGATAGTTTTCCTTGTATTCGTCAAGCGTGCCGATTTTCGTGCCGTTAAGTTGCGTCAAATCGAAATCAAATTGCACCGCTTCGTGAATTTGGTAAACGGAACAAAGTTCCGTGTCGCTATTCAAGCCGCCTGCCACGCCGAAGTTGAGCAATTTAGTTGCGTCAAACTTACTAACGAGAAGTTGCGCGCCGAGCGCCGCGTTCACTTTACCTACGCCGCAAACGCAAACGGCGGTTTCCTTGCCGTATGCCATACCCACGTGCACTTTTTTTCCACTAACCGTCAAAGTGCGGCTTATCTTCATTTCTTGCAACAAGATATCCGCCTCGCTTTGCATTGCAATTACAACGCCAATCATATATTCTCTCCTTTGAAAACGTCTTTCGTTTTTCTTGCTTTTTTCATATTCTTCGTGTTATAATGATATAGGTAATTTTTACCAAATACGTAAAATATTATAACAGGAGCGAAAAAAAATGTCAAGAGCTGAAAGGGCAAAAGAATATTTTTTACAGGGTTTTGCGTGTTCGCAAGCGGTGGCGCTTGCCTTTAACGACGTAATCGCTTTGGACGAGGGAACGATAAGAAAATTGACCTTGCCCTTTGGCGGTGGATTGGGGCGTTTACGCCTGACTTGCGGTGCGGTTAGCGGTATGGCGTTTGTTATCGGCGCATTGTTTTCGGGGGAAGAAAATACGCCTGAAAACAAGAAAACGACGTACGCAATCGTTCAAGAACTTTGCGGAAAGTTCCAAGAAAAAACGGGCAGTTTGATTTGCGGAGAATTGCTTGCTAAAATGAAAGTACCCGTAGAAGTGGGCGGCGAGGCGGAAAAACGCACGAAGGAATATTATCAAAAACGCTCTTGTGCGGATATGGTGCATCTTGCCGTAGAAATTCTTGAAAATTACTTAAAGGAAAACGGAAAAATATAATTAAAAGACGGGCAAACTTGCCCGTCTTTTTTAGCGTGTCTAATTATTTATTGCTCTTGGAAACGTTGAAATAATATTCCACAACGTCGCCGTCTTGCATAACGTATTCCTTGCCTTCGCTACGCACTTTGCCTTCCGCTTTCGCCGCGGCAATCGAGCCAAGCGTTACGAGGATTTCCCAATTCACAACATCCGCGCGGATAAAGCCTTTTTCAAAATCGGTATGGATTTTGCCTGCCGCTTGGGGGGCTTTCGTGCCTTTCACAATCGTCCAAGCACGCGTTTCTTTTTCGCCTGCCGTAAGATAGGAGATAAGCCCAAGTAAAGCATACGATTTTTTAATCAATCTATCCAAGCCACTTTCGCCAAGCCCGAATTCTTCCATAAACAACGCTTTATCGTCGGGGTCCATTTGCGATAATTCTTCTTCCGTCTTTGCGCAAATAACAAGCACTTCCGCGCCCTCGCTTGCGGCAAATTCTTGCACTTTGATAACGAAGGGGAGTTCGCTTTCCGCCTTGCCCATATCGCTTTCTTTAATGTTCGCTGCGTAAATAACGGGTTTTACGGTGAGAAGGAAACAGTTTTTCAAAAATTCGTCTTCGCCGTCGGCAAGAGGGAAGTTTCTTGCAGGTTTTTCGCTTTCGAGATGCGCGTACAATCTTTCAAGGAAAGCGTATTCTTCTTGCGCCTTTTTATCTGCGCCGCCGCGCGCTTGCACTTTAACTTTGTTCATACGGTTTTGCACCGCTTCCATATCGGATAAAACAAGTTCGAGGTTAATCGTTTCGATGTCGTTTACAGGGTCGATTTTGTTGTCTACGTGCGTGATATTCGTGTCCTCAAAACAACGAACGACGTGTACGATAGCGTCTACCTCGCGGATATGCGAGAGGAACTTGTTGCCCAAGCCCTCGCCTTTGGACGCGCCTTTTACAAGCCCTGCAATATCTACGAATTCGATAACGGCAGGGGTAACCTTTTTGCTATTATAAAGAGCGGCAAGTTTGTCCAATCTTTCGTCGGGAACGGCAACGACGCCCACGTTCGGTTCGATGGTGCAGAACGGATAGTTCGCGCACTCCGCGCCTGCGTGCGTGATTGCGTTAAAAAGAGTGGATTTGCCTACGTTGGGGAGTCCTACGACACCGAGTTTCATAAATTCATCTTCCTTTACGGTTTTTTCTTTAATTTCCTGTCTATTATAATACAAAATTCAAATTTTGGCAAATTAAAGTTGGGTAAATTGAAAAAATACTTGCTCAAAATTAAAAAATATGGTATAGTATTAAGGATAAAAACAAAAACGAAGGGTTAATTATGGATTACAAGAAATATATTGCCGAAAAATTGCAAGTGGAAGGGGTAACCAGCGAAGAAATTTACGAACTTCTCGCATTGCCTCCCAATACGGAAATGGGTGATTACGCGCTCCCTTGTTTCAAGTTTGCTAAAATTCTTCGCAAAAGCCCCGTAATGATAGCGGAAAGCTTAAAAGACACGGTGGCAACGGACGAGGTAATTAGCGAAGTATCCGCGGTGAACGGTTATCTTAATTTCAAAATCAATAAAGACGGGTTCGTAAGAGCAACGCTCGACAAAATTTTGTCGCAAAAGGAAAGCTACGGCGCGGATAATATCGGCGCAGGCAAAACGGTATGTATCGACTATTCGTCTATCAATATTGCAAAACCTTTCCATATCGGGCATTTGTCTACGACGGTGCTTGGCGGTGCGTTGTATAGAATTTTCAACTACCTTGGCTATAAGGCGGTAGGTATCAATCACCTTGGCGATTACGGTACGCAGTTTGGTAAACTTATCTCCGCGTATAAGCGTTGGGGGGATAAAGAAACGATTGAACAAGGCGGTATCCGCGCGCTTAATGAACTTTACGTTCGTTTCCATAAAGAGGCGGAAGAACACCCCGAATACGACGACGAGGCTCGCGCATATTTCAAGAAAATCGAACAGGGCGATAGCGAGTGCCTTGCTCTTTTCCATTGGTTTAAGGATTTAACGCTTAAAGACGTACAAAAGATTTACGATATGCTTGATATCCATTTCGATTCGTACGCAGGCGAGAGTTTCTACTCGGATAAAATGGGCCCGATTGTAGACGAGCTTATTCAAAAGGGCTTGCTTACGGAAAGCCGCGGCGCGCAAGTGGTGGATTTGGAAGAATACAATATGCCCCCTTGCATTATCTTGAAATCGGACGGCAGTTCGCTTTATGCAACCCGTGATATGGCGGCGGCGCAGTATAGAAAGAACACGTACGATTTTGATAAATGCTTGTACGTCGTTGCTTATCAACAAAACTTGCACTTTAAGCAATTCTTTAAGGTGCTCGAAATGATGGGCAAGGATTGGGCGAAAGACCTCGTTCACGTTGCGTACGGTATGGTTTCCTTGGAAGAGGGCGTTATGTCCACGAGAAAGGGCAACGTCGTTTTCCTCGAAGACGTTATCAAAAAATGTATCGAAAAAGCATACACCATTATCGACGAAAAGAACCCCGATTTGGATAACAAAGAAGAGGTTGCTAAAAAGGTGGGCGTAGGCGCGGTTATCTTCGGTGCGCTTTATAATAATAAGATTAAGGACATCGTTTTCTCTTACGATAAAGTGCTCACGTTTGACGGCGAAACGAGCGTTTATGTGCAATATACCTGTGCAAGAGCAAACTCCGTTCTTCAAAAGGGCGGTGCGCCTGAAAACTATGAAATCCCTGCGCTTTGCTCGCAAGAAATCGAGCTTGTAAAAGCGCTTGCCACCTTCCCCGACGTAGTAAAAGCGGCGGCGGAAAAATACGAACCGTCCTTTATTGCAAGATTTGCAGTAGACGTTTCGCAAAAGTTCAATAAATTCTATTTCGATTGCAAAATCTTGGCGGCGGAAGACGAAACGACGAGAAATTTCCGTCTTGCGCTTACCAATGCCACCAAACAAGCGCTCACCAACGCGTTTGCGCTCCTCGGTATCGGTATTCCCGACAAAATGTAATAGATATAAAGGAAAAAGCAAGGCAAAATGCCTTGCTTTTTTTTGTGCGAAAAAAATCTTTTGAGAAATTTTTGCCAAACTATTCCTTTTTTGAGATAAATATGCTATTATAGAAAATAAGGTGTAAAAAAGTATGGCAAAAATTCCTTTTGACAACTTAATCAAATTGCTCGAACCAAAGAAGGAGGCGGACAAGGCTTGGTTTTTGTCCCTCCTTGACGAAGAGAAACAACGCGCGTACGAGGAAGAGCACGTAGACGCCGTAATGCAAATGTTACGCATTGCGCGTATTCGCGCGCACAAAAACGCGATTAAGGACGCAAAGGCGGAAATTTTACAAATAGAAAAGGATAAACACAAAGAGGCGGATAGCTA
>JAZRSE010000060.1:0-3266 GCA_045651305.1 Candidatus Scatosoma sp.
GTGGATTACGACGATTTATTCCAAATTGCTTGTATGGGTTTTCTCAAAGCGATTGTGGGCTTTGACGAACGGTTTGGGGTGAAATTTTCCACCTACGCCGTGCCGATGATTGCAGGGGAAATCAAACGTTTTATGCGTGACGACGGCTCGGTAAAAGTATCGCGCAGTATGAAACAAACGGCGAAGAATATCAATCTTTTGATCGAGGAATACGTGGCGGAACAGGGCAAACAACCTACGGTTGCGGAGATAGCCAAACGCTTTTCTATGGACGAGGCGGAAACGGTGTTCGTAATGGGCTCGTCTAAAATGCCCGTGTCCTTGCAAAGCGGCAGCGAATACAAAGACGGCAAGGAAAGAGAGTTGATTGAAACGCTCGTTGTCAAAGACGACGCGGAGGAAATGCTCGATAAAATGCTCTTGCGAGGGGCGATAGAGGCGTTGCCCGAACGGGAACGGAAAATAATCGTGTTGCGTTATTTTCGAGATATGACGCAAAGCGAGGTGGCAAAAAAAATCGGCGTTAGCCAAGTGCAGGTTTCCCGTATAGAAAATAGAATTATTAAAGAATTTAAGAGTAAGCTTGGCGGCTAATAAACGGGCGAAAGGGAATTTTTATTTCTATCGTCCGTTTTTCGTTTGCAATTTGATAAAAATTTGTTATAATAGGGATATGGAAAATAATTTTGTAAACAAACAACCTACCAATACCCGTCCGCCCCTTTTCGGCAATCCTACCAAAGCCAAGGGCGCAGGGCTTGCGTTTTCATTGGCGTCTACGCTCGGCACGCTATTGCTTTTTATCGTGATGCTCGTGTTGGCGGTGTTCGGCTTGATGAAAGAGGGATATCAAAATACGCAATGGTATTTGTATTTGTGCTATATCATACCGCCCGTTGCCTCGCTAATGATTGCAAGCTATTACTTGCGCTATACCAAAACGCCCGTCAAAGGGGCGGTAAAGGCGCAAAAATGCCATTATAAGTATTTTATTTTGGCAATCGCTCTTCAAATCGGTTTGCTTTCTTTGAGCGAATTGAACGGTTTGTTCGTGACGTTTTTGCATAAACTCGGCTTTCAAACGACGGACGTCACCTTGCCAAGCATTGCAGGCGTTGGCTTTATCGGCGTATTCTTCGTCGTGGGAATAATGGCGCCCGTTGCGGAGGAAATTCTTTTTAGAGGAGTGCTTTTAGACGGCTTGAAATCGGGATTTTCTACGCTCGTTGCCGCGCTCGTTTGCGGTGCGCTGTTCTCGCTCTATCATCAAAACCCCGTACAAACGGCGTATCAATTTTCTTGCGGAGCGGCGTATGCCTTGCTTGCCGTAAGGGCAGGTAGCGTACTTCCTACGGTTTTGGCGCACTTTTTGAATAACGCATATATTTTAATTTTGTATAAATGCGGCGTACAGGCAATCCCTTACGGGGTGTTCGTGCCGATGATGATTGTATCGTCGCTTTGTTTGGCAGGTACGCTTGTCTATCTTTTCGTGTTTGATAAAAAGGAAAAAACGCTTGATTGCGGAGTGGAAAAGAAAGGGGAGAAAAAGAGCTTTTTCCTCTTTGCGTCCGTGGGGCTTGCCGTGTGCGCGCTCACTTGGATAGCAGGTCTTTTTGCGTGAGGGAAAAATGCAAAAAATCAATTTTGTCGTCGTAGGAAAAATTAAAGAAAGTTTTTATAGAGAGGCGGTGGCGGAATACGTAAAACGCCTTTCCCGTTTTGCGAAAGTAGAGATTAAAGAACTGCCCGAGGGTGTATCCCCCGAGGCGGAAACGGCGGATATTTTGCGCTCGGTTAGAGGATATACGATAGCATTAGCTATCGAGGGCGAAAAATATTCCAGCGAAACGCTTGCGAAAAAGTTGCAAAAGATATGCGATACGGGCAAGGAAATTTCCTTTGTAATCGGCTCGTCTTGCGGTCTTTCCGCCGACGTGAAAGGGGCGGCGGATTGTATGATTTCCTTTTCGGATATGACCTTTCCTCACCAACTTATGCGTGTAATTTTGGCAGAACAGGTATATCGCGCGTTTATGATAAATAGCGGTTCGGCGTATCATAAGTAACGCAGTTTTTCCCGTTTGCATATATTGTGGACGTGGATATTTATGAAGAAGTAACCGCCTTTTATAATGGCGTACAAACGGAAAAGAGAATTATTGGCAAAAGCCTTTTTGGACGGAATATTTACGCAGTGAAAATAGGCGAGGGCACGCCCGTTGGAATAGCGCAATACGCTATGCACGGACGAGAATTTATCACGACAAAGCTCGCTTTCGCTCACTACGCTTACGGGGTAAAAAACGGCTTGTTTTGGCTTATCCCTCTCGTCAATCCCGACGGAGCGCTCCTTTCGCAGGTGGGGATAGACAGCGTTAAAAATATAGGGGATAGAGAAAGACTTTTGGTTTTGAACGGGGGCGAGAATTTTTCGCTATGGAAAGCCAACGGACGGGGTGTGGACTTGAACGTCAATTTCCCTGCGCGTTGGGGTACGGGCTTAAAAAATACGGATAAAGCTGGCGCGGAAAATTATATCGGCGAAAAACCTTTTAGCGAAAGGGAAACGTTGGCGTTAAAGAAATTCACGGAAGAAATAAGCCCCAATTATACCATAAGCTATCATACGAAAGGGGAGGAAATCTATTGGTATTTTCACCAATCAACGCATACCTGCCCTCGTGATAGGTCGCTTGCAAGGCGTTTGTCCTTGTCCACGGGTTACGTATTGGCGGAAACAAAGGATAGCGCAGGCGGATATAAGGATTGGTGCGTACAACGCTTTCATATCCCTGCCTTTACGGTGGAAACGGGGCAGGATAGATTGAAACACCCGATAGGCGAAGAGGGGTTAAAGGATATCATAGTTAAAAACGAAAAATCGTTGGACGATTTATCGAAGGAATATTTACGATTGTTATGAAAAAATTAACGAGAGAAGAAAAATTTATGCGCGAGGCGATAAAGGCGGCGAAACGCGGTCTTGCACAAGGCGAAGTGCCTATCGGCGCGGTTGTCGTGTACGAGGATAAAGTGGTAGCAAGCGGCTACAACCGCCGTGCCAAATTACAGCTTGCCTCCGCGCACGCGGAAATGATGGCGATTGATAGAGCCTGCAAAAAATTCCACTCTTGGCGTTTGCCCGAGGGTTGCGAGTTGTACGTGACGTTAGAGCCCTGTCCTATGTGTATGGGCGCTTGCCTAAACGCCCGTGTGGATAAAGTGTATTTCGGCGCGTACGAGCAAAAAGGCCAAGTCGGATC
>JAZRSE010000061.1:0-2485 GCA_045651305.1 Candidatus Scatosoma sp.
CCTTTTCCCCAACGAAATCCCGCGTTTTATCCAAAGCGGTCAATCCCTGCTTTTTCAGCTTTTTATCCAAATAATTCGCCATCATACCTTGATGCGCCTTATCCGTTTTACGCCAATCCTCTTTCCAAGTGGAAGTAAGTACGATTTCTGCGCCCGTTGCTTTTATGATTTTCGCAAGATTTTCCACCCTTTTGTCGTCGATACCACGATAGCCTACACAACGGGAACGCGAACCTTCACAATTCAAAACCCCATCAATATCCAAAAACACAATTTTCATCTTCCACCTCTTTACGTACCTATTATAAACAATTTAATGTACCAAAAACGGGATATTGTCAGTAAAATTTAAATTCCGTTGACGGATAAGCGTCTAATATATTTTCAACGAGCAGTATTTGTTTCTCCGTAGAATATTGCGTTTCGATATACCCCACCTTCGTATTCGCTTTTCTCCAGCCTTTATCGCGCAGATAATTGACGATATCGTATTGCGGATAGCTTGTGATAGGAATCCGCTCGTCTAAATACGCCCACAAATCGGCGTGTCCGTTTTCAAATGTGGACAAATTCAAAAGCGTTCCGTTCGGCAAAATATACATAGCACCGTAAGGAATTACATCCGTTTTTAACCGCGCAACCGTTTCCCGTAAAACCGCTTCGTTTAGGTTGACCTGCTCGATATATTTCAAAAAGCAGTGCGCTGATATGCCGTTTAATTCCATCGCAAACAATCGGTTATCGTGCATAGCCGTATATGGAATTTCCAACACGGGAATATTATTTTTTTGCGCCAATTTTATAGTATTTCTCGTTCCCACGGTATCCGCCGTCGTAAACGCAACGACAAGCTTATTTTCAAATCCGCTAATATAATCAATCATTTGCTTATTGCGAATAGGTCCTGCTTTGCGTTTATATTTTTCCCAATCGGCAGGAAAACGCTTAACGGAAATGCCGTATTCTTCCGCGTATTTCTCTCCAAGCATATCCGCGCCTTGACAATGACCGCTGACGATTTCCGACGTTGAAATATTGATATAAAATTTTTCTATAAGCTTACCAAGCACTACTTTCAATAAGCCATAAGACTCAAAATGCTTGCCGCCGCATACGAGAATTTTATAAGCCTTTCCGTTTGCGATTTTTTTCGGTGCAGGCAACTCGCTTTCCCAATCGTCCATATACTCTTCTTCCTTAATACCGAACATTTCCGCCGTTTGTTTTAACGCCCTCATCAATCTTTCGTTAATATCCATGATTTTCCCCCTTATCCGCAAAATAAACGCCAAACCGTTTTTGGCTTTCTCCACCCGTCACCAAGCCGTTTACAGCTATGATATCCCCGTCAAGCGTAACGATTTTGAAACGATTGGGGTATTTTTTCACAATAGCCGTAGCGTTTGTCATCGTATCACAAATCAGCGTATTGCCGAGCAGATTATACACTGCCTTTTCGTAATACGAATCGTACCCGACAAGCTCCGTCGCAAGCCCAAACGCGCCAACTTCTTTACTCGCTCGTTTGACTTCTTCCAAATTTTCTTTCGGTACTATCGTATCAAGCGGCATAAACGTTACAACACCGCCGTTTTTCTTCAAATACTCGATTAAGTATCTTGCATCGTCAATCGTAGGCGTAATTACGTTGTGGACGGAAACGCCAACCGCCGCCCCGATTGCAACCCTATACCGTTTCTCTACCGTAACAATATCCGCTATCGTTCCGTACATATGCTTGGCGATTTCTAAATCGTTTTCCGCCGCCGTCAATAATTTTTTCACCGATTCTTTATAACCGTCAAATTTTCTCATCGTTTTTCTCCTTTGCTTTTAACGAGCCAATCTTTTATCGCGCAAGCTTTGCTATACCCGATTTGCAATTTCTTTTGCATGAGCAACGTCGTGATTTCCCAAACAGGCGTATCCTTAAACGCCGATCTTGCACGAATTCGCAACGAAAGCGGCAATTCTTTCGACGTTACGTTTTTCCCAAAACCATTGCAACGCTCGAAAACGTAATTCAACTCTGCCGTACTCCGACAAACCGCTTGGATTTCGTCCAAGGTCGTTTCCGCGTGCATATTTTTTACAAATTCTACAATCTCTTTTCTCATTTGCGTTTCCCTTTCATAAACTCTATTCTGCGTAATAACCATTCGATATCCTGATCCGTTTCTACCTGCCACGAGCCCAAACAGGAAATTTTCGCAGACTTTTTATCGTCGTAAAAGGCTACGAGGCAGCACTTTTGCTGGGCTACGAAACCACGAACCGTTCCCAAAACCACAGGCGAATCCCCACGCATAAGGATATATCCCTCATCACTTTCCTGCGCCATTTGCTCGTTTTTTTGTCTTTGCAATTCGTCGCCCGTTGCGTATTTATTGACGGAAATATATTTCGTTTTCCATGCTCCCAAATTGATACGCGGAAGGTTGCCACTATAATAGACAACGACGTTTTCATAGCCGTTTTCAAGTCG
>JAZRSE010000062.1:0-8927 GCA_045651305.1 Candidatus Scatosoma sp.
AGGGATATTCATAAACTTGGGCAAGCCTGCGCCCGAGCCGATAAACACCGCGTCGAAACCGTATTCGCTCTTTAATTCTTCAATCGTGATAACGCGCCCGATAACCATATTCGTTTCCACTTTTACGCCAAGCGCTTTCAAGTTATCCACTTCTTTTTGAACGATGGCTTTGGGCAAACGGAATTCGGGAATACCGTACACAAGAACGCCGCCTGCAACGTGCAACGCCTCGAATACGGTTACTTCGTAACCGATTTTCGCCAAATCGCCTGCGCAGGTCAAGCCGGCAGGGCCGCTGCCGATAACGGCTACCTTGTGCCCGTTGGGGGTGGGTTTTACAGGTTGTTCGTTACAATTTGCGTTATGCCAATCGGCTACGAAACGCTCTAATCTACCGATACCAACCGCCTCGCAACCTGCTTTAATACCGCGCGTGCATTTGCCCTCGCATTGGTTTTCTTGGGGACAAACTCTACCGCAAACAGCAGGCAAAGAAGAGTCTTTTGCGATGATTTGGTACGCGCCCTCAAAATCCCCTTCCGCTACTTTTGCAATAAATTCGGGAATATCAATATTTACGGGACAAGCCGCTACGCAAGGGCGGTGTTTACAACGAATACAGCGTTTCGCCTCGTCAATGGCTTGCTCTGCCGTGTACCCAAGCGCTACCTCTTCAAAATTGCCGTTTCTCACACACGCGTCTTGCGTGGGCATTTCGTTTTTCTTCGGCGACATATTAAAAAGTGCCATCTTATTTTACCTCCTGTTTGAACAGGTTGCACGCGTCTTCTCTTTCGTGCGTTTCGAAGTCGCTATACATACGAGAACGGCTCATCGCCTCGTCGAAATCAATCGCGTGGCCGTCGAATTCAGGCCCGTCTACGCAAGCGAATTTCATTTCACCGCCTACGGTAAGACGGCAACCGCCGCACATACCCGTTCCGTCAATCATAATCGGGTTCATACTGGCAATCGTCTTTACGTTAAATTGCTTGGTCGTAAGGCATACGAACTTCATCATAATAAGCGGACCAATCGTGATAACTTCGTCAAACGTTTCGCCCTTTTCAAGCATTTCTTTCAAAGGCACGGTTACGTTGCCTTGACGCCCGTAACTGCCGTCGTCCGTCATCATTACGAAATTGTTGGACACCGCTTTGAACTCGTCTTCCAAAATAACGAGGTCTTTGTTTCTAAACCCAACGATGGAGGTTACCTCCGTGCCCTGTTCGTGCAAGGCTTTCGCCACGGGAAGCGCAATCGCGCAGCCTACGCCGCCGCCTACGACGCATACCTTTTTCAAGCCTTGCGTGTGCGTAGCTTTGCCCAAAGGGCCTACGAAATCGGGAATAAAATCCCCTGCGTTTTTATGGTTTAATCTCTCCGTCGAACCGCCTACGATTTGGAATATAATCGTCACCGTGCCTTTGACTCTGTCGTATCCTGCAATGGTAAGAGGGATACGTTCCCCGTCCTCGTCCACGCGCAAAATAATAAACTGTCCTGCAAGCGCTTTCTTCGCCACGAACGGCGCAAGAATTTCCATTTGCGTCACGGTAGGGTTCAACGATTTTTTGCTTACGATTTGATACATAACGTAAACTTTCTCCTAAAAAATACTCTCATAGAGTATTATAACGAAGTTTTTTACGATTGTCAAACACTTACGCAACACAAATACGAATTTTTACACGCACTTTTCACAGCAAGCAAAAAGCGGAGCAGTACGCTCCGCTTGTTTATTGTAAAATCTTGTGGATAAATTCCGTTTTCTCTTTCGACGTTTCCCCGTACGGCGTAGGGTATTCCCCCCTCGCAGGGCGGATATCCAAGACGATTTTGCCCTCGTCTATCAAAAGTATTCTATGCCCAAGCGCCCACGCCTCTTCCAAATCGTGCGTGACGAGCAACGCCGTGCATTTTTTCTCCTCCCAAAGGCTTGCAAACGTTTTCCAAAGCCGAATTTTGAGCGCGGTATCTAGCGAAGAGAAGGGCTCGTCCAAAAGCAACGTATCCGCCTCCGTAGCAAACGCTCTTGCAAAGGACGCGCGCTGTTTTTCACCGCCCGAAAGAGTGCCTGCCTTTCTATCTTTCAACCCCAAAATTTCCGCTTTTTGCAACGCCTCGTCTATCCTTTCCTCGGCGCAACCGACGTAACGCAAATTTTCCGCCACCGTCAAATAGGGCAACAACCTTGCGTCTTGGAAAACGAACGCGCATTTTTTAGGCGCGTTTTCTATTCCGCCCTCAAACGGCTCTAACCCTGCCAAGATACGAAGTAGCGTCGTTTTACCAACGCCCGACGCTCCAAGCACGCACGTTACTTCCCCCTCGTTTATTTGCAACTCCAAATTTTCAAACAACTGCTTTTTATCAAAAGCTTTACTGATAACCGCTTTCATTGTAGCCTCCTTTGCAAGGCTTTTGCGCAAAGCGCGCCCACGGATTCTAATATAAAACCTATCGCGCACACCGCTATTACAAGCGCAAACAATTTAGGCAGTTCCGCATACACGTATTGCGTTTCTAATACGAGCGCACCGATACTCTTTGCCGTATGCACCAAAACTTCCGCCGACACGACGAGTTTCACCGCAAAGCCAAGCCCTGCGCCAATTTCCCTTACGATATAGGGCGCAACGGAGGGCAAATACAATTTCGTAAACTGCTTTTTAAGCGGTACGTTATACGCCTTACTCATTTCCACAAGGTTTTTATCCACCGCCAAAAACGCGCTTAAAAACGCCGTGTACAGCATAGGAAACAAGGACAAAAACGCCACCAAAACAGGCACGACGCCGGCGTTTGACCACGTGAGCAGTAAATACACGATAGCAAACACGGGCAACACCCGTATCAACGTCGCAATCGGCGCGAATATACGCGCAAACGTGGGGTACAGGTACGCGACGAACGCCAATCCGCCCGCCAAAACAAAGGAAATGAAAAACGCAATCAGTACGCGCAAAAAGGTCGAGCCGAGCGCCTTCCAAAACGTTGCGCTTATAAAGCAAGCAAAAAATTCTTTTACGGACGCGGAAAACGGGGGCACGATATTATCGTTCCCCACAATCGCCCATACGGCGAGCCAAAGACAAACGAGAAAGCCAAGCGCCACCGTCGTTTGCCATACGTTTTTCCATACCGTTTTTTTCATCTTTTACCTATTAACCGAGCCAATAAAAACTTCCGCTAGGGATAACCGTTTTGCTATCAATCCCCTTTGCCACTTGCAAAAACGTTTCCGTCTTTGCCTTACAAACGTCCGCCGCCTCAAAGCGCACGCCGCAGCGCGCCACCACTTCGCCGTTTAACGTAGCGGCGTTTAACGAGGTTGCCGCATTTTTTTCCATATGCGCTTGCACCGCGTTTACAAGCGTTTCTCCGCTTGCGCTCGTTGCCCAAGACGCGCTATCTTCCACCTTTTCCAAGAATTCTTCTACCCATTTCTTGTTCTCTTGCAAAAGCGTTTTCTTCGCCACGAGCACCGCTTGGGGATAACCTTGCTCCCCGTACAGCGTTTGCACGTTGCCCACCGTTTGGAAACCGCCCTTTTGCAACGCCGTCACCGCAGGTTCTGCCATTACGAACAGGTTTACCCCCTGCGCTATCATACCGTTTAACACCTGCCCTGCCGGCGTACCGCTTGGAATAACAATCGGCTTTAAGTTCACTTTCTCCGCCGAGGGCAATGCGTTTTCTATCGACAAGTCCACGAACGGGATATTGTTTTTGGAAAGCATACTCTTGTAAATAAGACCGGGGGTAGAGTTAAGTTGCAACACGCCCACCGTCTTACCGATAAGCGAGGATAAATTATCCCCCGTGTACGAAATGCTTGTATCCTTGGAAATCATATACAAATTGCCGTGCGTCACCGCACCTACCATTTGATACGTTTCGCCCGTGCCCGTATTTGCCGTTGCCGCCGTCAAGGGCAACACGCAAAAATCGGCGTTGTCGTCCATATTTTTATCCGTCACCTTACTTGCAATGCTTTGTGCGTTTACCACGAAATAGGAAACGCCGTCGTCCTCTTTATCCTCGTGCATCATTTGTGCAAAAGCGAGCGCAGGCGCGCCGTCGGGCATATACACGGTGATTTCCCCCTCGGGCACTTTTTTACAGCCAAACCCAAGCGCAAACGCGCCCATAAGCGCCGTCAACGCCAATGCAATTAAACGTTTTTTCATACTACAACCGTCCTAACCTTTTATTCTCTCACACTTTCCCCGTCGAATAACAAGCCTTAAAGGCGTTTTTTACATATTCCCGTCAGTTGTTCTAACGGGCATATATCGCACACCGCATTTGCGGTTAACCGCATACCATACCGCGTAAAACGTCGAAAAAACGGTTTTTTCACCCACGGTAGGGGATTATTTCAAAACCGCCTCAACGCGATGAATAGGCAAACCGCGTTCTACCCATTTTTGTTCGTATTCGGTGACGATATTCCAATCGGGATTGCCCTTTTCGTGCAAGTTATACGTCACGTTTTCAAGAGCAAATCCGCACGCCTTGTATTCCTCCAAAGAGAAATCGAAGAAATCCCTATCGTCCGTCTTTTGCAAAATTCTACCCCCCTCTTTCAACAATTTCTTGTACACTTCCAAGAAATTTCTATGCGTCAATCTTTGCGTCGCATAGCCAAGCTTGGGCAACGGCGTAGAGAAATTGAGATAGATACAATCCAAACTCTTTTCAGGGATATAGCAAGGCAAACACTCCGCGCGGATATTCAAAAAGCGAATATTTTCCACGCCCTCTTTTTTCACCTCTTCCATCGGCGTTAAGATAACGTTGCTCATCTTTTCAAGCGCCAAGAAATTCACGTTCGGTTGCGTCTTTGCCGTCGCGATTACAAAACCGCCTTTGCCACAGCCGATTTCCAACACCACGGGATTATTATTGCCAAACGCCGCGTTAAAATCCACCAGCGCGCGATAATTTTCCGCCGCCTCTTTCATATTCAAAATTCCGTTTGCGCCGTGGGCAAGCAATAAATCCCCACACGCCTCCATACGCGCCTCAAAATTGCGCTTTTTACGCATTCTCATCGACATACTATCACCCTTACTTCGTGCCCGTGCTACCGAAACCGCCTACACCGCGTACCGTTTGGGAGAGTTCCTCTTCCACGCAAAACTCCGCTTTCAAGAAAGGCGCAATCACGAGTTGCGCAATACGTTCTTTGGGCGCAATCGTTTGTTCTTTATCCGAGTGGTTGTGCAACGCCACCATTACCTCGCCGCGATAGTCCGCATCCACGACGCCCACCTTGTTTGCAGGCGCAAGCGAACGCTTGGACGCAAGACCGCTTCTTGCATAGATAAGCCCTGCGTAGCCTTCGGGGATTTCCATAGCAAGCCCCGTGCGAATCAATTTCGTTTCGTGGGGAGCGAACGTGATTTCACAATCCGTAAGCGCGTACAAATCCGCGCCTGCGGAGTATTGCGAGCCGTACGTGGGAATTACGGCGTTTTCGTCTAATTTCTTGATAGCAACCTTTGGCATATAGCCCTCCTTCTTCGGCTTTTCGCCGAAATATAACCTTTTCGATAGTATTATAACAAATTCCGCCAAAAAAAGCAACCACGCTTTATCATTTTTCTTGACAAAAACGCCTATTTTTTCTACTTATCCGCGTAAAAAAAGCAGAGCTTAAAGCTCTGCTTTCTATTCGTAATATTTCTTTTATAGGCTATGCAAGCAAATTACTCTGCCGCATCGCAATAAACGCACTCGCCATCTTGGAAGAGATGTTCGCCAACACCGTCAACCTCAAACGTTTCCGTGCCCTTTGCGCCGCACTCGCAAGACTTATAATAGGTTGCCTTTTGCGAGCAGGTTGCGTCCCCTGCTTTATACGCGTCGGTTGCAACTTCTTTGTCAAACGTATGCGCGTAATCGCCGTATTCGAACGTTCTCGTATCGTCGATAGCGCTGCACTTTTCGCAAGAATAATAATACACCGCTTTGCTCGTGCAAGTAGCAGGCGTTTTCAAAGAGCCTACAACGGAAGGGTTTTCCCCAAACGTACATCTTAAACCGTGACCCTCGTTCGCCTTTCTAAGCGCCGTGCCGATACCCCATACGCTTACGCCGCCAACACAAATAACCGTCAACCCCAAAAGCCAAACCTTTGCTTTCATATCATACCTCCAAGTAGTGAAATACCTACCGTCTATGCTTTTCTAACCCTTTTTCTCACAACTTTACGCTCTAATGAGAAAAATAAGCGCATATTAATAATATTTTATCATACTATTTCCCTTTTGACAAGTGTTTTTGACAAAATTTTTTCCTGCGTTTATAAATAATTTATAAAAAAGCAGAGCCAAACGCCCTGCTTTCCCTCTTATTTGGTTTGCAAATAAAAATAATCCCAGATAGGCGCGTACATCTCCCCAAGATATTTTACCGCCACAGTATCCTTTTTGAACGCCTCGAAACGCTCTACTGCGTTTGCGTACGTTTTTTCGTAATAGTCTTTTACGATAGCCGCGCGTTCGGTCACCGAATACGCATAATTCACTTCGTAAGGAGAATTTTCGCTCGTTTTCATACTAAACCGCAAATAGAACAAGAGCGCCTCTCTAATAAAGGTGACTTCCCTTTCGTATTGCGCGTCCAAAGCCGCACAAAAAGCGTCCCAAATCCCCGAGGCGAATGTGCCGTTCTTTACCAAGCGGTTTTTCTCTTCCCTCTTTTTTTCTTCCAAACTCCAAGTGAGCTTATCCTTTTTCTCTTGCGATTTATACACTTCTTGCAGCTGCGTTTCCGTAAGCGTTGCGTACTGCTCGTCCGTAAAAGTAATAACGTCGATTTCCATATCTACACCTCCTAAACAAGCATTTGCAATTCCGCGGTCATATTATAAATTTCCGCACCTTTCGTAAGCGCTATCGCCAAAGAAAGATTGCGCGCGCGAAGAGCTATCGGCATGCGAGCGTACCCGTCTTGAAACGCCAACGTCCTTGCCACCTTTTTTTTGCCGTTGGAAACTTCCACGTAGATTTCCCCCTTTCCACAAAAGCGCAACGCCGACAACGTCTTGTTGCCCACCGTAGAAAGATTGTTTTGCGAAACGTTGAAACACGCGCTTTCGGCGGAAGGTAAATCCCCCGTTTCCGTCAATACGCACACGTTCGTATTGATTTGACAAACCGCCTTTCCTTTTAAGGAATAGAGCCCTCGCATCACGAACGTTTCATAGCCAAGACCGCTATTTAATTCCACGCAAACGCTCCTCCACGTCCCGTCCTCGTCCAAGAACGTAACGTAATATTTCCCCTCGACAACCGCGCCGCCAAAGCGTTTATCCGCCTTTGCGCGTATGGAAATATTTTTACAAATCTTTTCCATCTTCGCCCCGTCGAAACGGTAAATTCCGTCCTCCGCCAAGAAATACGCTCTCTCGCCTTGCACGCTGGAAACGCAAAGCGTTTCGCCAAAAATTCGTCCGCCGCTGTAATCTATATCCTTACGAACAAACGAACGCGCGCTACCGCCAAGTTCTATCATCGAAACGCCGTATTCGTACAATACGCACAAACGGTTTTTCAACGTAGATAGCCCGACGATTTTGCCGCAGTCATGCCGCAGGGCAATCTTGCCGCTATCGTCCGTATTTTCCGTATAATCCTTGGGCGCGAACGGCGAAGAATACACCAAATAGAAATCTTTGGACGCCGTAAAAACTCTGCCGCCTGCATAACACGCCACCGCTTGACAGGGCGTATTGTCGCATTTCACCAACGTTTCCCCGTTCAAGCTATATATACCCGTTCCGCTAACGAAAATCGCCCTACAAGCGCCCTCTTTTTCAAGCGCGGAAACCATCGTTCCGCCGCCCGTCAAACCGCCTGCGTTCACAAATCCCCCCGTCGCATTGGAATATACGTACACCCTGTTTAGCTGGTCGATATACCCCAGCTTTTCTCGTTTCTTCCCGTCCGCGTCCGTATTCCAAATAAGGAATAAATCCACCTCTTCACCGGGCAAAAACACGACGTTGCCGTTAACCGAATATCTCTCCACCCCAACGCCAACCGTCAAAGCGCCGTCTAAAACAACGCAGTTTTTGGAAGAAAGCGCCACGAGCGCGTCCTTCTTCCCCTTTTCGCCAACGGCAAACCCGTCGAAAAAGACCTCTTTTTTACGGTACTTTTTTTGTAAAGAATTGCCTTTCGCCATTATATCCACCGCCTTGATTGAATTACTTTGCAAGGATTGGTTCGATACGCCGAAGTTATCGCGTCCTTGTACTTCTTATCCCAAACCGCCGCCTCTTCAAACAGCCCCATCGAAAGAGAATACTCCGCCGCAACGCCGTAGGAAAACAAGCGTACCGACGCGTAACTATGATAATCGCTTTCATCCGCAATCGTTTTCTTTTCGGGAGCATACGCATAGCGTATTTTGATTTTACCGCCCTGCGTTTTTAAGTATTCGGGGAATAATCGAAACGCCGTATCGTTCCCCCAAGCGTCCTCCACTTTCACTACGCGCACCGCCGAACGGGAAAGCTCGCTATAATATACGCAACCCGTTTCCGTTTCCACTTCCTCCTCTGCGTATAAAGGCAAATAATCTAACGCCAGCTCGTTCTCCACCATATTAAAACAACGAATTAAGAGTTCCGTATCCTCCGCGCCGTTCATATCGCCGTGTTCCAAAAAACCTGCCACCACGTTGTAAATACCCAACGCCGAAGCCGCCGCAAGCACCACGTCTTTTACTATGATTTTACTCACTCTTTCCACCTCCTTTTATAATAAACGCCCGTGCACGCTTGTACGTAAACACGGGCGCAACAATCACTCAACCGCTTTTATCTATGCACGGTTTTCAAACGGCTTACGCCTCGGTAATCCCCGAAAGCATACCTTGGCCGTTAGGACGTTCACACATAAGCTCCGCAT
>JAZRSE010000063.1:0-3462 GCA_045651305.1 Candidatus Scatosoma sp.
ATGGCTACGATCCGACTTAATTTCTTTTGCGTGAAGAACAACTGCGTAGCAAGTTCTCTTTCCTCTACGTTTCCGCCCCGTTCGATAACGATAGGCGCAATCCCTCTTTCCAAAAGCCGTAACGCGCAAAACAACCCCGCAGGGCCGCTTCCCACCACCAAAACGGGCGAAGAGGGCATTTTATTTTTAGGCAATTTTTCAAGACAAACGCTTTCGTCTTGCACCTTTCCGTCCGCAAACGCAATCGTGTACACGTAACGGATGTTATTCTTATCGCGCGCGTCCAACGATTTTTTCTTAATCTCAAAATACGTCGGCTTTTTGCCCAATTTCTTCGTGGCTATTCGATATAACTCCTCTTCTCCCTTTTGGATAGGGAGTTTTATATCAGGAACGGTCATTAAACGCATACATACCCCCGTCTTTTCCGTTATTTTCCGCCAAGAGCCTTGGCAACCGTGCAAGCGGAGGCGTACGCCCATTGCAAGTTAAAACCGCCGCACTCGCCGTCGATATCAAGAATTTCCCCTGCAAAGTACAAGCCTTTTACCTTTTTGCTTTGCAAGTTATCGTCCACCTCGTCAAGGGGAATCCCCCCCTTTGTCACCTGCGCGTAATCGAACCCAAGCGAGCCTTTCACGCTTAAAGTAAAGTTCTTCACCGCTTTTGCCACAACCTCGTCTTTCGCGCCGCCAACCGTTTTCATAACCGCCCTGCCCACTTGGTTGTTCACGATACCGCACAAACGCTCGATATCCGCCAAATCGGGAAAAGCCGCTTTTTTATTTTTCAACGCTTGCAAAAGCGTTTCTTCGTCTACGTTTGGCAAGAAATCAATGGAAAGCGACACGTCCTTTTTCGCGGCGATAAACGCCGAAAGACGAAAGATAGCGTCCCCCGACACGCCGTAATCGGTAAAGATAACGTCACCGCCGAGCGCATAGCTCTTTTTCGCGCCGTTCTCCGTCCAATTCGCCGTAACTTTCGCGTCGAACACACGGATACCCTTTAATCCGCGAATAGCCGCCGTATCCGTTTTTAACTGTACGAGCGAGGGATATAACGGCGTAATCGTATGTCCAAAACCTTGCGCCAACGCATAAGCCGCGCCGTCCGTGCCAAAGTTCTTCGCCGCCTTTCCGCCCGTACAAAGCGCCACCTTTTCCGCCTCGTATTTCTCGCCGCTGTTTGCCGTCAAAATAAACGTATCCCCTCTTTTTTCAAGCGCAACGATTTGCACGCCCGTAAAAGTAGACACCCCTCTTTTATCTATCGAATAACGCAAAGCGTCGGTAAGCGCGGAGGCTTGCCTGGACGTAGGATACCCACGCCCCCTCTCGTCAAAGAACACCAAAACGCCAAGCGAGCGAAAAAACTCGCAAAGGGAGTTCTCGTCGTAGCAATTCACCTGCTTTTCCGCGCGCATAGCGCCCTCGCGCGTGGAGGAAAAATACGCAGTTTCTTTTATAAGAGCGTTGGTTATATTCCCCTGACCGTTGCCCGTTGCGGAAAGCTTTTTGCCCACTCTTTCCCCACGTTCAAACACCGCCACGCCTTTACTCGTTTGCGAGAGCAAAGACGCCAAAAATAAGCCCGACGCTCCACCGCCAATAATCGCCGTATTCAATTTGATATTATTTTTCATAGCCATAACATCATTGTAAACTATTTCCCTAAAAAAGTCAATCTTTTCAAAAAAATAAGAAAAAAAATACAAGTTATCATTGACATTTTCCGCTTTTTATATTACAATATTTATAATAGAATATTTTGCGGTATTTTTTGTAAAACATATACATACAATTAACCAAGAAAAATAAAAACACAAAAGGAGAACTATTATGTATCTTGCAAATTTAGCAGTAAGCCCTATCGTATGGGTTCTTGGCGGACTTGCGGCAGCTTTCGTTGCTCTCATTGTCCTCAACGTACTTATCCGTGCGTCCAAGAAAAAGAGCGGCGGCGTAAGCGCGGCAGACCTCAAAGAAATGGAAGCCAACAAACAGGCGATTGAAGAAGAAAAACAAAAAGAAGCGGCGAAGAGAAAACTGATGGAAAAAGTTGAAGCGCAACGCCAAGCAGTTATTAGAAAGGAAGTTTTTGATAAATTGGAAGCGCAAAGATTGGCAGCGGAAGGCGAAGAACCTAAAAAGGAAGAGCCTGTAAAGGAAGAAGTAGCCGTTGTAGAAGAAAAACCCGCAGCAAAGAAAGCGCCTGCAAAGAAAGCGCCTGCTAAAAAGGTGGAAGAAAAGACGGAAGAAGTAGCCGTTGCGGAAGAAAAACCCGCAGCGAAGAAAGCGCCTGCAAAGAAAGCGCCTGCTAAAAAGGTGGAAGAAAAGGCGGAAGAAGTAGCCGTTGTAGAAGAAAAACCCGTAGCGAAGAAAGCACCTGCAAAGAAAGCGCCTGCCAAAAAAGCAGAAGAAACGGCGGAAGAAAAACCCGTAGCGAAGAAAGCGCCTGCAAAGAAAGCTCCTGCTAAAAAGGTAGAAGAAAAACCGGCAGCCGTAGTTGAAGAAAAGCCCGTTTTGACGGATGATGCGGATACGGATACGCTTGCAAGATACGCAGGTAAGTGGGCAGTTTACCATATTCTTACGGACGACAACAGCGAAGACGATATGTACTTCTTCGAATTGCACGCATCTAACGGCGAAAAGCTCCTCTCCTCCGAAGAATACACCTCCTACCAAGGTGCAGTACGCGGTATTGAAACGCATAAGACGAATATTCTTAAAGGCAATTTCAAAATCACCCTTTCCAAGAAAGGCGATTATATCGTAAAACTTTTGAGCGGTAGCGGTCAACTCCTTTGCACGGGCGAAACGTATGCAAACAAAGCTCGTTGCGAAAGCGCAATCAAGTCGATTAAGCGTTTTGCAAGAACGGCAGTTGTTGACGAAAACGTACAAGACTACTTCTTGAAAGTACCCAAGGATACGGATTCGTACGTAGCACCCGTTGCCGAAGGCGTAAACGGCAAATGGATTATCTCCAACCGTGAAGATTCGGACGGCGATAAAGTATTCTTCTTCGAACTCTTCGCAAACAACGGCGAAAAGCTCCTCTCCTCCGAAGAATACACGACGTACGCAGGCGCAGTAAACGGTATCCAAACGCACAAGCAAAACATCGCGAAAGACAACTTCCGCATCACCCTTACCAAGAAAGGCGATTATATCTATAAAATCCTCAACGGTAACGGCCAACTCCTTTGCCTTGGCGAACATTACAAATCCAAAGCACGTTGCCAAAGCGCAGTTGATTCGGTGAAACGTTTTGCTGAAAGCTCCCCCGTGCTTACGGAATCCGAACAATTGAAATACTAATCTTTAACAATCAACCCCCTCGTCTTTCGACGAGGGGGTTATTTTATCGGCGCACAAAAAAAACACCCGTGTCGGGTGTTTTTTCTTCTTTTATATTATCGCCAGCTGCCGCCGCCTCCGCCAAAGCCCCCGCCGC
>JAZRSE010000064.1:0-6485 GCA_045651305.1 Candidatus Scatosoma sp.
CCAAGGAGTTGAATCTATCAATTGTCTTCCTAAGACCGCTTGGCCTCCGACTTCTATCAACGAACGCGAACGCGCTATCTATGCACGTATCGTTGATTCGAAGGACGACGTAATCACCGTAAACGGTAACTTCTTCAAGGTTGACGGCAGCAATTTGCCTTACGTTAACAACGACTATTGCGGATGGGATTGGGGTAAAACGCATCCCGACTATTATGCGCCCAACTCGCAAATCGGTATGTTCTTGTATATGAACGCAGCCGACGCTTCCCAAACCCACAAGCAATTGATTCATAACGGTCAAGTAACGATTAACGATTTGTATATCACGAGCAACTATACGAAAGACGCTGGCTACACCGTTCCTTACGGCGATAGATTGTTGTTGGAACAAGGCGGTTCGTATAGTGGTATTTGGCTCCGTGGCGGACGCCTTACGTTGAACAATACGACGATTATGAACAGTAACGTATCTATTGGCGTAGGTAGTTCTATCGACCCTTATGAGCCTGATATCCACGCTTCGCAAATTACGCTTAACAATTCGAGATTAAAGCACGCTTACGGCTCTTCCATTTACGTATATTATATGACGAAGTTGAATATTAGCGGCTCTTACCTTGGCGATAACTGTGGCCCTGCAATCCACATTGACGAAGTTGCAACCAATTTGACGGAGATTAAGACGGAAGTTAATATGGACGCAACGACGGTCATTGAAAACTACGTACACGGTGAAGAAACGTTCTTCGTTGCTCGTATGATGAACGAAACGGCTGCAATGTTGAAGACGGCGATTGAAGGAAAACTTGCAGAGCAAACGAGCAATCAATTCACGATTATTAAGAAAGAAGAGGGTGACCCTGCGGAATATATCAACTTTGTATTGATTGTAATGTCCGACGGCTCGCAAACGACGAGTAAGTGGCTTGAAGACCCGCACGGCAAACCTGACGTAACCATCAACATTGCAAATATGTTCGCGCCTGAATTTGGAATGTTGCAAGGTTGTCTTGAATTTAGCAATGCTGCTCTTGGCGAAACCGACCCTGCGAAATTGATGTTCGGTTACGTAACGGCTGGCCCTAAAATGTAATGAGCCAAACGCCATAAAGCCAAACGCATTGACTAATGCAAAGGCTTGAAAACAAAAGACAAAACCGCCCTACGCGTCACCGCGTAGGGCGGTTATTCTTTATCGTTGCCGAAGATAAAACGATGAGGAATAGTGAAGAGCGAAAGGGGCGGAGGAGCAAGAAACCAGCCTTTCGCCGTTTTCTTACGAAAAGCCAACGTTCTTTAAGTAAGGGAGGCAAAGCGTTTGTTTGCCGTTGTGGGTGTGTGGCAATTCCCTCTAAAAACGCCGTATTTCTTGCGTGAAAACCTCGTTTGAGGAAATATGCGGATTGGGATAAAACGAGCGAAAAAGGGGCAAAGAAAGGGGAGAAAAAGCAAAAGAAAACCGCCGCAAGTGTTTGCGCTTGCGGCGGTTAAATCGTTGATGGGATTATTTGTTTTCTACCACTTCAAAAGAGAGGATTACGTTTCTGCTATCGCTATAATCAATGGTTGCCGTGTAGGTAACCGTTTCACCGCCAACTTGTTCCGTTACGGTAACGGTAGCCGTCTTAACTTCCTCGCCTTCCTTTTCGCTTTCGGTGAGGGTTACGATATTGTATTTCAAAATTCTATCCGTTTCGCCTGCTTTCTTTGCGGTAAGCGTACCCCACGTATCGTCGTTGAGGTTGCCGCCGTTAAAGACGTAGGTGTAGCCGTCGTCAAGCGTTGCCGTTACGTTAAACAATGCGTCGTAAAGCATTACGTTGGAGGAATCGGCATAATCGAGGATATACAATCTTTCGTTGCCTGCGCCGTCTTTTACTGCAATCGTTGCCGTGTTGTTGGTATTGAAAGAGATAATATCGTATTTCAATTCGAAAGGCGATGCGTTTTCGTGCGTTGCGGTAAGCGTACCCCACGTGTCGTTGTTGAGGTTGCCGCCGTCAAAGACGTAGGTGTAGCCGTCCAAGCCCTTTGCCGACATCATATACAACGCGTCGATTTCTTCACGGAAGAACGCTCTATCACCAAGCACGAACGCGCCTGCTTTCGTCGTTTCGCAAGGGGTGAGCTTGTAATACAACGTGTTGTTGCCGTACGTGTTTTGCGACCAAAGCATTACAGACGTTACGTTGCCGTTCGTATCCGTGTAGACACGGTAGGAGTAATAGGTTGCATAGCCTTTGTACGAAAGCGTTGCAGTACCGTTGCTATAAGAGCTTTGTACGCCGTCGAACGAGATAGTGAAACTTGCGTTGTTGTTTTGTACCCACTTGCCTTGCATTGCGTCCATACGCGAGCAAAGGATATATTCGCTGTTGGCAAGGTTTGCATATTCGGAGATAGCAAAGCTATCAAACGCAATCTTTTCGCCTGCCTCGTTGTAGGTGTACAAAGCGAACATATAATAGGTGATAGGCATATAGTCGAGTACGCACGAGAAATAGTAGTAATCGGTGTCAAGCTTTTTAATCGTTACGCTTTCGCCTTGGAAGGTTGCGTGGATGTCGCCGTTCAAATCGGTTGCGCCGATAACGAACGCGTTGTTCTTAAATTCACCGCTCATTGCCCACGCGCCGATAAATTCGTTATGAATATATACGGGGTAATAGGTGCCGTTCAAAGTAACGTCGTAGCAAGCTTTGTCGTCGTTGCGGATAATCGTACCGATTTCGGTGTTTTTATCAAGGATAACGTATTCGTTTTCCGCAACGTTTTTATAGGTGTATTCAACCGCCGTTTCGCCTGCAAGCGTAACCGTCATCGTGCCGCCGATAAGAAGAGAGCTCTTGCCGTCGAACGTGAAAGAGGAAACGCGGTTTGCGCTATCAATAGATACGTACGTCGTGTCCGCAAGCGTGTCTTTACGTTCTAACGTCGTGTCCGTATTGATATTGACGAGGTTGTTGAAATAATCGTAGTGCAACGTGTAACGTTGACCTTGGTAATCGAAATAGCCGTCCAAGCCGCCGTTATAAAGCACGTATTGCGTGGTGGTTCTGCCGATGGTTACGTTGCCCGTCCAGTTGCCGTTTTCGTCGTAGTAGCCCGTGCCGCTAAACGTAATGCCGTCAAACGTTTCGTCGTTGCTTATCCAAGCGTTGTCGAAGTCGTTTACAAGACGGAGGAGGGAGGTCGTGTAGCCGCCTTCCATGCTTGCAGGGTCGAACAACGTCGCTTGCAATGCGCCCGAGTATGCGTCGTAAGCAAAGTACCCAAACGGTGCGTTTTCGTAGTAGAGGCAAAGGTATGCCGTGGGGGCAGTCGTTTCGCTGACGGTGTAGGTTAAGTTATACGTTACGTCAAGTTGAGAGAACGTTGCCGTTGCCTCGCCCACGCCGCTGCTATTTACACCAAACAGTTGCAATTCGATGCCACTGCCGCTCCATTTGCCGACAAGACTGTTTTCAACGGAAAGCTTTTCGCTATCGCCGTTTGCATAGGTTATGGTTAAGAACCCGAATTCGTCAAAGAGTACGCGTGCATATTCTTGCCCGTTCTTATCTTTCAAGGAATAGGTAATGCCGTCGTCGGTGGTAAAGCTACCGTCGATATTGTTTTGAGGGATAGCGGAAACGCTGCCGTCTTTCGAGTTGCGGCTATACGCGAGGGTGTATTGTTTCCACGTGTCGATGCCGTCGAAATAGAATACCGTGTTGACAAATGCGGAGTTATTCCACGTGCCTTTGAGCGTATAGTATTCAATCAACTCGCTTTCGTTAAGTTGCGTTTGACCGTCCATCGTGATAACGCCGTTTTCATAGGTGTAGTTGAACTTACGTCCGTCTTTCGTGCCCGTTCCGTCGGGGAGGAATACGTATTCGTAAATTCTGCCGTTATCGTTGGTGTAATATGCGCCGAGCTTGGTAAATTCGGTAGGCGCGTACGCTTTCAAAGGCGCGTCTTTCGTGAAATACTTGCCGTCGTAAAGTTCCAAACCGAATTCCGTTTTCACCGCTTGGAAGTAATAGGTTTCATAGCGGTTCATATCGAAGATAGTATCTTCGTTGACGCTTTGGTCTTTCTTTACTGCGCCCGTGAAATATCTTGCCAATCTTGCGCCTTCAAGAATCAACGTTTCGCCGTCGTAAAGATAGGTGGTTTCTTGCAAGCTATTTCCGTCGCTGTAATACGCCGTGCCGTCCGCGTTTAAGTGAATAGACAACTTCGTCGTAGAGTTCTTAACGGCGAAGGAGTATTCGCCAACGATTTCCGTCGGGTCGGTAAAGCCCATATACAACGTGGATTCACGCGTGGAGATATAGGAATAGGGAACGGGTTTCGTGCACTCTTTATCGAAGTAGTAGCCGAACGAGAGTTTTTTATTGTCGTCCGCCGTCAAGCGTACCGCCAAGAACCCGTCCACAAACGCGCTTGCGATAGGCGCGTACATATCGGTATAAGAATAATCGGTGCTGGTGAGGCTATTTACGCGTACCGCCTCGCCGTCCTTGTCTACGAATTGAACGGTGGTTTTAATGCTTACGCTGCCTTCGCTTGCCTCGTAGTTAATGGTGGGATATCCAACTTCGGGGAATATCCAGTTATATTCGTGCCAACCAATTTGCGAAAGGGTGGCTTTCATCGTCGTCTTATCGAGTTCGCCGTAGCAATCGCGGACAACGTATTGTCTTGCCGCCGCGGAAATTTTGCCGTCCTCGTCGCCGCCTGCGATAGCGTGGCCCGCTTTTTGCGCGTCCTCGCCGTCAACCGCTTTTGCCGTAATCGTACCCACGGCGAAACAGTCGTTTACCACCGTGTCGTTTTCCGCATAGCCGGCAATACCGCCTGCGTACGCGATACAATGTTCGGGCGAATAACCTTCCGCTTTGGACGTCAATTTAACGTCCGCCGTTACGTTGCCCGTAGAATAGCAGGTTGCGATAGAGGTGTATTGACCAAGACCGCCTGCAATACCGCCCGTACGGATAGCGCCGCTCACGTTGCCCGTGGAATAGGAGTTGTGGATATACGAAGGGCACGCAAAGGAGTTGGTGTACAAATACCTTGCAATACCGCCTGCGTAAAGGGTGGTGCCGCTTACGACGTTTACGTCTACGTCAACGGTTGCATACGCCGTTTCCGCATTGAAATATTGGTCGTATTCCGCCATATAATAGCTTTGTTGAACGCCAATCAAACCGCCCACGAAAGAGAATTCGGAGGGGTCGGAGGTGATGTTGATAGAGCCGTTCGTCGCGTCGCAAAGATACATACGCGTACCAAACCCGTAACCAATCAAGCCGCCGCAATAAACGTTACGGTTGCCTTTTGCAAGTTTTGCCGAGGCAGCGTTGATTTCGAAGTTGTCGACACGGATACCGTAGAACAAGCCGCTGCTCGTCACCGACATATCCACTTGTACGCAACCGAAAAGACCAACGTAGTTTTTATCGTCCGCATTGATTTTGAAATTGGAAATAGCGTATCTTTCCATTGCGCCCGTTTCCGAATTGGTAAGGCAGGTGAAGCAGCCGGAGAAGGGGGCTTCCGCCGTACCGATAGGCACGATTTCTTCGCCCTTCAAATCAATGTCGTTTGCAAGTACGTAATACGCGCTTGCATACTTTCTGTTGCCTGCGTTTACTTGTTCGGCAATATGCAATAAGTCGATAGGTTTAGAAACGACGAACGCGTCTTCAAACGTACCCGAACCAACCATAGCCGATTGCGCCTTTTTAATGCCCGTGATAGAAACGTTCGTATTGGCTGTTACGCTCAAACTGTAAACGCCGTCCGTATCGGCAAGCACCACGTTATTAACGGTAACGATAGGCGTACCTGCATAAAACGCGCCCAAATCAATGGAGAAGTTAAGTTTGCCGTTTTCTTTTACGCTCGCTTTATAACAGTTGTCGGCTTGGTCGAAGGTAACGTTGTCGCCTACAACCGAATACCCTTCGCCTGCCGTAAAGGTAACCGTGTATTTGGTTGCGCTGTCGTCGTTGCCGCCCGTTTCGTCGTCCGTCGCGCCGCCTACGTTGTCGATAGGCGGTTCGTCGTTGCCTTTGTCACAACCAATCGCCGCGAACGCAAGCGTTGCGGAAAAAGCCAATAATAACGCAAGAATAGTTTTTCTCATAGTTACTCCGTAAAATCCCTAAACGTGAGGGAGAATTCTTTTTGCGGGGTTTTGCACTTATAAAAAGAGCAACCGCGCAATACCCCATTTAACATATAACACTATTATACTATATATTAGAAAAAAACACAAGAAATTTTTTAGATAAAATCATTGTTTTTGTTATATTTTCCTACGAAATTCAACACATTTTTTGCCTCGTAAATCTTTACTAAAAATTTTGCTTGACAGAAAATAAAAGATATTATATAATGATTATATCTGCGCGAAAAACGGGCGGATAGTGCAAAAGAGGTACTTATGACTGATAAGACGAAAAACAATTTACGCAAGGGCGTGGGCA
>JAZRSE010000065.1:0-8289 GCA_045651305.1 Candidatus Scatosoma sp.
TTTATTGGCTGTCTCGTCCCTTGGCGGCGTCCTTGTTTCGCTGATTACAGCACGCAAAGACGGATACTCGCATTGGGCAAGGCGGCTTTTATATTTTACCGCGCAATCGAATATTTGGATGGGGCTTATCTCGTTCATCGCCCTGCTTGCTCCCTTTACAAGCGAACGGCAACGCAGGCGTATATTTATAACGAAATACGTATTGACCGTTTCTATCACGTTGACGGGCGTCGTCTTTTGTTTTCTTCTTTCCCCCTTTGCCTCGCAATACGGTTTACGGCCGTGGGCGTTATCCAGCGTGCTTACGCACGCGCTTACACCGCTCCTTGCTATCGTTGATTTTTTCCTCGACAAAACGGAATTTATCCTCGAAAACAAGCACGTTTGCCTTTGTATTATTCCGCCCGTTATTTATTTCTTCCTTGCGTTTATCTTGGAGTTTTTCAACGTCGATTTTGGCAGAGGAGTGCCTTATCCCTATTTTTTTATGAATTTCCGTTCCCCCGTCGGCGTATTCGGTTTTTCCAAAAACGCCCCCTTTTTTATGGGGACGTTCTATTGGTTTTTAATCTTTCCCTTGCTCTTATTCGCCATTGCTATTTTGTATCAAAAAATTCACAACAGGGCAGTATAAAAGGCTCGAACAATGCGTTCGAGCCTCTCTTTTAATTTTACGCTTTATATACGATTTCGCCGCCGCGTACGGTAAGCAAAACTTCGTAGTTATCGTTAAGCACCGTGAAATCGGCACGTTTGCCCACTTTGATACTGCCTGCCTCCTTGTCGATGCCGAGCAACCTTGCGGGGTTAATCGTTGCGTAATCAACCGCTTGTTCGAAAGGAACGCCTACTTTCGTAACGATGTTTTCAATCGCTCTATTCATACGCAAAACGCTTCCTGCAAGCGTGCCGTCTGCAAGACGAGCTTCGCCGTTTTTAACGAATACCTTTTGACCGCCAAGTTCGCTTTCGCCGTCGGGAATACCCTTTGCACGCATAGCGTCCGAAATCAAGGAAATTTTATCCGCTTTCTTGTTCTTTACAAGCAACTTCATTGCAGGCACGGATACGTGAATCGTATCGGCAATCAATTCGCAGTTCAATTCGTCTACGAGCATTGCGCTACCAACCACGCCTATTTCTCTATGGTGTAAAGCCGATTGCGCGTTGTAGGTGTGCGTAACGTTTTTCGCGCCTGCGGAAACCGCTTTTACCACGTCGTTATATTTCGCGCCCGTGTGACCGATAGAGGCAACCACGCCTTTGCTATCAAGGTGTTTAATGAGCTCGTCCGCGCCCTCGATTTCGGGAGCGAGTGAAACGATTTTTATGGCGTTGCCGCTTGCCTCGTTATATTCGTCAAACACGGCAATATCGGGCGTTGCCACGTATTCGAGAGGTTGCGCGCCCTTATGCGCCGCCGCGATAAACGGGCCTTCCAAATGGATACCAACCACTCTTGCTCCCTCTTTTTTATCCGCCGCGCGGTAATCTTTCACCGATTGCATTGCTTTGAGGATATTTTCCTTGCTTTGCGTCATCGTCGTTACGAGGAAGGACGTCGTACCCTCTTTTGCGAGCGTTTGAGCGATAATCCCAATATCTTCCACCGTGCCGTCCATACCGTCCGAGCCGCCTGCGCCGTGTACGTGTTGGTCGATAAAGCCGGGCAAAACGATGGCGTTTTCAGGCAATTCAATTTCTTCGCCTTTGCCTTTTTTGCCAATGCTTTGTATGGTTTCGTCAAACATTACCGTGCATTTTTTTAAGCCTTTACCGTCCACGTAGACGATAGCGTTTTTAAATACTTTCATTTGTTTATTTCTCCATTAAAGGTTTGCAGGCAAGGACGCAGCCGCGATACTTTGTCCTACGCGACGGCTGTTTTCGTCGGGCAAACCGATGTCGATGTGCGCGTATTCGGGATATTCTTCCGCAAGCACTTTCTTGCAGGTTGCAAGGATAATGTCGCCGCCTTTACCGCCCATTACACGGCCAAGCAAAAGCATATGCTTGATTTCGTAGAATCTTGCGTAGAAGGGAATCGTGTTCGCCAAATATACGCCGATATCCTCGTAGATTTGCGCTGCAAGCGCGTCGTCTTTTTCCATAAGCGCTTGAATTTCTTTAAGCTTTTGCGCAGGCGTCAAACCGTCGGCAAACTTATGTCCGCCTGCCTCTGCAAGTTTGATAACCGCGTCTTGCGAGAAATACTTACAACCAACGCCCACGTCGCCGCTCCACTCGTCTACCATTGCGCCTTCGTTGAAATCCACGGGAGCAAAAGCAAGCTCGGAAAGCCAACCGTTTACGCCGCCTTGCGTATTGATGTAACCAACTGCCTCGCTCGTACCCATTGCAATACCGAGAATACCGTTATCCTCCAAGTCAATCGCGCCTGCAAGAGCCGTAACGTCGCCGTCGTTAGCAACTTCCAAAGGAATTTCTTTGCCAAGTTCTTTGCTCATTTCCTTTGCGACGTTGATGTACATATACTTGATGTAATCGCCGTACTTTTCCTTATCAACTTTAACGAACAAGGATGCAACCATAATCTTGTTGTCTACGTAAACGCCTGCGGACGATACGCCGATAGCGTCAACGGTGGGCATTTTGGAAGCCGCCGTTTTCATAGCCGTCAAAATTTCGTTGTAGTGATAGGTAGGGTCGGTGGTAACTTTCGGGTTCCAAACAACTTCTTCGCTATAAACTACTTCGCCGTCGATAACCGCACTCACCTTTCTATCCGAGCCACCCGCGTCGAAGCCGATACGGCAACCTTTCAAGTGACCGCCAACGCGCATAGAGTTGTTCTTTTGCGCGGGGATTTCGTCTTGTTCAAGCCATACGACTTCGAAAGGCTTTTCATAAACGCCGCTCATAAACTCTACGTCGAACGCGCGGATACCCTCCATCGTGTATGCTTTTTTCAAATATTCGTAAATGGACTTACTGCCGGCAACGTAAATTTTGAAACCGCCAACTACCCACAAAATCGTTTTTGCAAGTCTTTCAGCGATACGGAAATTAAACGCGTCGTTTATCCCGTCTGCAAGCGCGTTGTACTTGTACACGTAGTTGTAACCGCCGCTTCTTTCCGCAATGAGCGTTACTTCAACGGGGTTTGCGCTTTTCGCTACTTCCGCCTCAAAATCGCGGAGCGCTTTAATCATAGGATAAAAATTTTTGTCCAATACAGGCATTTTCATAATACGTTTCCTCTCTAACGTGGTTTAGTACTTCTATTATACTCCCCCAATGTATATTTTCAATAGAAAATATTTCTATAAATTTACAAAATATTTCGCAAAATATATAACGAAATATTTTACAAATATACGGGAAAGTGTTATACTTTTGATATGGAACAACCTACGCAAGAAAAAAAATTTTATAAGCACAAAATTTCCAACCTCTTAAACGTACAAAAAATCGTTACCATACACTATCAAGAGCTGGAAAAAAACTACGTTTCCAAAAATGAAAAGCACGATTTTTGGGAGATTAACTACGCCGACAAAAACGACGTAATTCTCGTCAAAGAAGAGGAAAACGTACTTATCAAGCAGGGGGAAATGATATTTATCAAGCCCAATCAGCCCCACCGTATAAAATGCTTGGAAGAAGACGCAAACGTCTTTATCTTTTCCTTTGAGTGCCGTAGCGAAAGCATGCGTTTTTTTCACGATAAAAAGTATCGTGTGCCCGACGAATACCGTTACCTTTTGCAAAGCATTATGGCGGAGGCGAGAGAAACCTTCCTCTTGCCCGATTTCGACCCCGATTTGAACAAACTTGTATTGCGTGACAACGCCCACCTCGGCGGCGAGCAGGTGCTTAAAAATCAGTTGGAATTATTGCTTATTTATATGCTACGTTCTGCCAATAATCAAAATGCGCAACAGGAGTTTTTCGTATCGAAAATATCCTCTTCAAGCGATTTGCAAGACGAGATTGTTTGTTTCCTCTCCTCTAAAATTTACGACACCCTTTCTTTGGAAGAACTGTGCGAAAAACTGCACTATGGAAAAACGCACCTTTGCTCCTTTTTCAAACAAAAAACGGGCAACAGCATCTACCGTACATACTTGAAACTGAAAATCGACGAGGCAAAAAAACTCATTAGAAGAAAGCTCTCGTTTTCGGATATTGCAAACAAACTGTTTTTCGATTCCGTTGCGCATTTCAGTTACGTATTCAAAAAATATACGGGCATGACGCCGCGCGAATACAAATCGAGTATCAAATAGGAGTGCTATGGCGTACACGAAAACGGAATTATTCGTTTTACCCCTTGCCTTTTTGGCGATGGTCGGCTTTGCCGCTTTTTTGCGTTTCGTAACTTTTGAAAAAACTCGACGCATACAAGATTTGCCCTTTTTTATTATCGCCGTCGCCGTTTTGATTATGGAAATTATAAAACAGCTGCGCAACCTTTCGCAAGGATACGAAGCTTGGTCTGCCCCCTTACATTATTGCAGTACCTTTTTCGTTTGGTTTCCTTTGGCAGAGTTCTCGAAAGGCAAGTTTCGAAAGCGTATGCAAAACGTCGCTTTTTGCGCCTCTTTTTGCTTACTTGCACTATTTTATTTCGGTCCGCGCGCAATTATAGGCAACTCTTGCGGGGGCGTTTTTAGCTCCTACGCCGCCTTTCACACCTTTTTCTATCATCATCTCGCCCTGTTTTATTGCATTTTGGGCATTGTTTTCAAACGCTTTCAACCGAGCGAAACGGACGGGTGGATTTGGATAATTTGTACAAGCGCTTATCTATCTATCGCCCTCGTTTGCTCGTTCGTTTTTGAAAAAAATTTCTTTAATATTTTATCCAGCAACGTGCCGTTTATGGAAAGCTTTCGCATTGCGTTTGGGCAAATCCCTTATTTATTTTTGCTTTTCTCCCTATTGCTTTTCGGCGGAGCAAGTATTTTTTGGATAACCGCCCGTATATTAGAAAAACGAAAAATAGTAAATACAAACAAAAAAACGGTTGCATAAGCAACCGTTTTAATTTTACGTTTTTTTAGTTTTTCGCCTTTTCCAAAAGTGCGTTTACCGCCGCGGAAATTTCCGCCAATTTTTCGTTAGCAGCCGCTTCGTCTTTCGCTTTCAACGAGTAGTAAATCTTCAATTTAGGTTCAGTACCCGACGGGCGCACGCATACGAACGAACCGCCCTCCAACTCGTAATATACACAGTTGCATTTAGGGATATCAAGCGTTTCTACGTTGCCGTTGCTATCCGTGCGTTTTGCCGCGCTATAATCGCGTACCGCCTCTACTTTTACGCCTGCAAAATCGTCCACTTTCATCGTTTTAAGAGCGTTGACAACGGCGTTCATTTCCTTCATTGCGTTCAAGCCCGAATATTGGATAGACACGTTTTTATCAAGCACGTAGCCGTATTTTGCATAGATTTCTTGCAATCTATCGAATACCGATTTACCGATATACGCATAGTAGCACACCATTTCCGCGCAAAGCATAGACGCAACGACTGCGTCTTTATCTCTTGCGTGCGTGCCGCGAAGATAACCGCAGGATTCTTCAAAGCCGAAGATGTACGTATGCTTATTATCTCTTTCCCATTGTTTAATCTTTTCGCCGATAAACTTAAAGCCAACGGGCGTTTCGTAAAGGGTTACGCCGTAATCGTCGCAAAGCGCCTTTGCCATACCCGTCGTAACGAACGATTTAACTACCGCCGCGTTTGCAGGCATCGTCTTATCTTCCGCCAATCTCGTCAAAATATAATCGAGCAGCAAAATGCCCACTTGGTTACCCGAAAGCGCAACGAATTCCCCTGCCTCGTTCTTCAAAGCTACGCCAAGACGGTCGGAATCGGGGTCGGTGCCGAATACCACGTCCGCGTTGATTTTATTCGCAAGCGCAATACCCATAGAAAGCGTTTCTTTGTATTCGGGGTTAGGAACTTTAACGGTGGAGAACTCGGTATCTTTCGTCGTTTGTTCTTCTACAATCGTAGCGTTGATACCCAATTTCTTCAAGATACGCGTAACGGGCACGTAACCGCTGCCGTGTACGGGCGTATAGACAAGTTTTAAGTTTGCTCCACACTTTTCCACCGCCTCTTTGGAAAGGGTAAGACGGGAAAGTTCTTCAATATAATCGTCGTCGAGTTTTGCAGGAACGGGCAATATAAGAGGACTGTTTTCTTCCCCGGAAACGGAAAGATAATCTTCGATTTGGTTGATATAATCCACCACTTTTGCGGTGTCCTCGGGGGACATTTGCGCGCCGTCTTCCCCGTAAACTTTATAGCCGTTATATTCTTTGGGGTTATGGCTCGCCGTAATCATAACGCCTGCAATCGTCTTCAAATAACGCACGGCGTAAGAAAGCATAGGTACGGGATGTACGTCGTCGAAAAGGTATGCCTTAATACCGTTTTTCGCAAGCACGCCTGCCGTTGCTTTTGCAAACACGTCCGATTTTCTACGGGTGTCGTAGGAAATAACTACGCCCCTATCCATCGCCTCTTTACCAAGGCTCTTAATCCACTCGGCAAGACCTTGCGTAGCACGCATAACCGTGTAAATATTCATCATATTCATACCACAGCCGATAATACCGCGCATACCTGCCGTACCGAATTCAAGTTCGCCGCCGAAACGGTATTCGAGTTCCTTTTCATCGTTTGCAATGCTTGCAAGCTCCGCTTTACCTGCCTCGCAAATAGCGGAACTGTTTAACCAGCTTTGGTAATTTTTACGATAATCCATAATACAATCCGTCCTTATATAAATTATTGATAATATTTCCTCAAATCGGCGCGTTCGATATTGTCTTTATCAAAATACACCACCATCATACGGACGCAGAAGATAATAATGATAAAGAGATAGAACACCGTCGTAAGCAACGTGAACAACCACGTGTACGGCGAAAGCGCGCAAAGACATACCAGCACTTGCACAAAGAACAATATGCCAAGCTGGGAAACGAGCAATTTCCAACGCGTCGAGGACACGAGGTATTGCGAATAGCGCAACGCCTCAAACGCCTTAAAGCCGGTGATTTGCATACAGGGCAACCACAAGTAGATTTTGCCGATAACGAAAATCAAAACGAAGTGCATTGCCAAATACAACACGATTGCCAAAGCGTATGCAAGCCAAACCACGGGAATAATCGCCGCGACGAATACAAGCGCGGAGGTGAGCAACGTCCAAAGCTCGTATATAGCCAAAACAAGCAATACAAGACCTGCCGTAGACACGATGTTGTCGTTCAACTTCGAAAGAATACCCGTCAACGTGCGTTTGCCGATACGCATATGTTTATCCAAAAACGCCATCAACAACGCGCCGCATACAATCAGCATTAGAACGGCTGCAATACCAAACACAACCGAGTACCAACTTGCAAAATTCAAAATCGAAATAGCACGGAAGATGTGTTGGAAATGAAAATCGTTAATATTCCCGTGAAAGATGGATTCCAAAGCGCATTTAATCGCCTCTTGGTCGGTCGAAAGAGAGAAAAACCAAGCGGGAATAATCGCAAACGGGATTAAATATATGAAATTTTTTAACGCATATTTGCTTGATTGTGCAGTATATCTCATAATAATACCTCTACGTAGTATTATATCACAAAAAAAATATTATGTAAAGTACTTTACTCAAAAAAAGCCCTTTAACGACAAAAAACTCCCCTTTGCGTGATATGCACAATCGCAAAGGGGAATCTATATGCTTACGCAAGTTAAACGATTTTTTGGAGCGTTTCCATTACGTAATTGCCAAATTCTTCGCAGGTCGCGCCCGTGTCACGGCCCGTGATAACCATTTTCTTTTCCTCGAACGAGCAAATATCGAGCGCTTTTTCCAATTTATCCGCTCTATCTTGCAAACCGATATGAGAAAGCAACATAACGCACGCACGGAGCATAGAACAAGGGTCTGCATACTGACCTCTACCCTCCGTTACCATACGGGGTGCGCTGCCGTGGATAGCCTCGAACATTGCGTACTTCTTACCGATATTCGCGCAGCCAGCCGTGCCTACGCCCCCTTGGAATTCCGCCGCCTCGTCCGAAATAATATCGCCGTACAAGTTGGGCAAAAGCAATACCTTGAAATCACGACGGCGCTTTTTATCTACAAGTTTTGCCGTCATAATATCCGCATACCACTCGTCCGTGATAATGTCGGGATACATATCCCCTACTTTATGGCAATCTTCCAAGAAGTTACCGTCCGTCGTCTTAATAACGTTTGCTTTGGTTACGAGCGATACTCTACCCAAGCCGTTCTTGTGCGCATAG
>JAZRSE010000066.1:0-2403 GCA_045651305.1 Candidatus Scatosoma sp.
AGGCAAGCGAAATTGTGGGGATTGCGGCGGATATGTCCTTGGAATACGTACTTAAAGAAGTGCCCTACCTCGCTACGGACGCACCCTCTTATTTCTACGACGAGGATTACGAAATGACGTTTACCGATTTGGTAACGGGCGAAGAAAAAACGACAAAAGGGTTCTACCGTTACGGTGAAGAAGGCGACGAAAACGCGCCCGTTATCTACGCGGCAATTACCACCCCTTCCCGTTATATCGAAATTCCTTTCCCGCAAATTATAACCAAAGGCGGTTCGCTTAGATTATACGACTATACGGACGAAAACCGGGATTACCATTATAAAGATTATACCAACCTTATCCTCAATAACGGTGGCAGTATCTATTATCCCGAAAACGCAACGGCGCCCGTCCTGTCCCCTGGCGACCCTACGAAAGCGTGCTATATGAACGTAGTCAACAAAGACGGCGTATATCCTGTAAACCAAGAATTGTTCGAATTCTTGAATAAATACACGGAACGCAACGCTCCCTATGCGGAAGGCGCGGCTATTGCAAAAGAAAATTATTGGTTAGCGCCTTGTTTCTACTACGAACAACAATTACTTTTAAGCGTAGGCGATAACGCCGTAACGGCAAACAAAACCGACACGGTTTACACCTTAAAAGTCGAGGCAGGTACCTATCAAATTAGCGGCACGCAAGACTTGTACGCGTACGTAAACGGCGTAAATTACGGCACGGCGAACAATCCTTTCCCCGTTACTTTGGAAGTACCCGAAGAAGGTCTTACGATTATATTAAAGGCGCGTAACGAAGGCGAATACGTGCTTACCGTAACGAAAGTAACCGAATAAAAATTGTATTTAACACAAAAAAAGCAAGCCCTATGGCTTGCTTTTTTATTTGATTTATTCGCTTTATTCGCTTTCCGTTTCCTCTCTTAAAACGGACAAAACAGTTTCTTCCAATTCCTCGTACGTCATACTGTCCGCTACTACTTTAACGACCTTTCCCGTGCGGTCTATCACCACCGTAACAGGCAAGCTCCCCGACGAATCGTATAATTTTAATACGTCGTTATCCTTATCGTATTTACCGAATTTACAGGTAAACGTATTCCAGCTATTATAATATTGTTGATAATCCTTATCCTTGGAATTATTCAACTCCGCATCCAACAACTGTTGCGCGCTCATAGAAACGTCCGTACTAACGACAACGACCTCTAATCCCTCGTCCTTATACTCTTCATAGAGCCTGTTAAAGTACGGAATTTCCACCTTACAAGGTTGACACCAAACCGCCCAGAAATTAAGCACGACTACGTCGCCCAAACAATCGTCAAGCGAGAAGGTGTTTTCCGTATCCACGGCGAATTGTCCGTTTTCGATTTTATACAGCGTATCCAAACGCATTACGCCTGCCGTATCGCCGCCCGCGCCTGCGTTACCCAAATCGCTTGCTTGTTCATAAATGAAATTGTAGTATGCAAGCGTTCCGCAAAGTGCCGCGCCTGCAAGCGTATATGCGCCGATTTTCAACCAATTACGCGTCTTAAACTTCTTCATCGGTTTGCACCTCCAAAGCCGCGTTTTCCGTCGTTTCTACGCTTTCCGCGCCCGTTTCCACCTCTTGCGCGTTTGCAAGCGTTTCCGTTTCTTCCGTCTTGGGTTTTACCATACCGAGAAGGTTTACGCCCTCCGTTTGCATAGGCATATCTACGTCGTTTTTCTTCACAAATAATTTCGAGCCCTTCCAGCCAATCGCTTTCGTGGGGCATACGGAAATACATTTGCCACATTGAATACACTCGTGGTCGCCCACCGTCTTAATATCCATCGGGCATACGCCTTGGCAAAGTCCGCAATCGGTACATTTCGTCTTATCGAGCTTTACGCCGAGCAAGGCAATCTTGTTAAAGAACCCGTACAATGCGCCAAGCGGGCAAAGGAAACGGCAAAATACTCTATAACAAAAGATACTTAATACTACGATAATAACAAGCACCATAAACTTCCACGTGAAGAAGGGGCCAAGCGTTGCCAACCAACCCTCGTTCGTCGGGAAGGACAAAAGCCCTGCCATCGTGCCTGCGGGGCAAATATATTCGCAAAAACCGGGCACGGTAAAGAGTATCGGCACGATTACCACAAGCGCAAACAGGATAAAGTATTTCAAATAGGAAAGCGCGCGCGTAACCTTGCTCTTTTTAATCTTGGGCGTCTTAATCTTATAAAGCAAATCTTGACCAAGACCAACGGGGCAAAGCCAACCGCAAATCGTTCTACCAAGCATCAAGGCAAAGAGCGCCAAAATACCAAGCACGTATGTGGGCGTTCTTACGTTGGACGCCGACAATGCGTTTTGCAAAGAGCCAAGCGGACACGCGCCGATTGCGCCGGGGCAGGAATAGCAGTT
>JAZRSE010000067.1:0-9740 GCA_045651305.1 Candidatus Scatosoma sp.
GTGCTTTGCAAATTTTCCGTTTTTAAATAAAGCTCCGTGCCCGGACAAAGCTTGGGCGCGTAAATGACGTCCGTTTTTCTGGCAACGCCCTCTAATACCCTTTTCGCTTTATATACGCTGTCGATCGTAAGCATATTTCACCTCAACGCATACCTGGTATGCGTGTTTTTGTTTTATAATAAGCTGTTAATAAACTGCTCCGCACAACGAGCCGACCGATTCCCCTTTCTAAGCGCAAACGCTTCGGCTTGAATTTCCAGCTCCTTTTCGTCTATGGTGATGCCTACGCGCTGTGCAAGCTCCTTGACGATTGTTAAATACAACTGCTTGTTGGGCTTGGAGAAAAGCACTGTAAGCCCAAATCTCTCGGAAAGGGAAAGGGTTTCTTGCATAGTGTCGTTTCTATGCACGTCGTCCCCCTCTCTATCGCCAAAGCTCTCCTTGATGATGTGACGGCGGTTGCTGGTCGCGTAAATTACGGCGTTTTCCGCCTTTGCGCTTGCCGAGCCTTCGAGCGCCGCCTTTAACATACTGAAATGGTCGTCACTTCTATTAAAGGACAAATCGTCGATAAAGATGATGAATTTAAGCGGATTGCCGCTAATTTTCGCCATTACGTAGGGAAGAGAGGAAAGTTGGTCTTTGCGCAGTTCGATTAAGCGAATACCCTCGCCAAAGAACCCGTTTGCCACCGCCTTTACCGTGGACGATTTACCCGTGCCCGCATCGCCGCAAAGGAGCGCGTTTGCCGCAGGTCTGCCCTCGATAAACATACGGGTATTTTCAATCACCCTGCCACGCTCTTCCTCATAGCCGATAAACTTGTCAAAAGAGGTGGTGTCCGCGCTAACGATAGGGATAATTTCCTTTTCGTCGGTGAGGCGGAACATACAATGCGAAGAGAAAATGCCATACCCGTGTTTGTGGATACTGCGCAATCTCTTGGCATAAAACGCACCCATGTCCGCGTTGAAGGAATCAAACGACGGGATTTGCGCCTCCGTCGTGCCCATATCTTCCGCAAAGTCCGCCGTGGTAAGCGAGGCGAACGCGGTGAAGAATTCCAGCTCCTTTTTCGCCGATTTCTCCACGCACGCAAGCGGTTTTTTACCGCGAGCCTTGCTTGTTACGTACGGGTTTTCGTCCTCGGAAATAAGCGTTTGCACGCAAGAGGTGAGCGAGCCGCCGCCCTTATAAATTTCCGCCACGAAAGCCGCGTATGCGGCGCGTTTGTCAATGCCTGCGTTTGCGTGTATATATGCCGAAAAAGCCGTGCAAAGCGGCTTTTTCATTACGTTTATGAACACGCTTGCAAGCGCGAGGTTTTCATATACTTCGTCTATCTTTTTCATCGCTTATTACAGCCTTTTGATAATTTCGTCCGTCATCTCAATCGTCGTAAGGGGCGTAGCGCCGTTTCTCGCCAAGTCCGCCGTACGCAAGCCCTCGTTAAGCACTTTGTCTACCGCGTTCACAATCGCCTCGCTTGCGTCCTTTTCATCAAACGCGTACAAGAGCATCATTGCCGCCGACAAAATCGTAGCAATCGGGTTCGCCTTGTTTTGACCTGCAATATCGGGCGCAGAGCCGTGGATAGGCTCGTACAAGCCTCTCGTATTGTCGCCAAGCGACGCCGAGGGCAACATACCGATAGAGCCCGTGATTTGCGACGCCTCGTCCGAGAGAATATCCCCAAACATATTGCTTGTTACCACTACGTCGAATTGGGACGGGTTTCTAACAAGTTGCATTGCCGCGTTATCAACAAGCATATCGCTGCACTCTACGTCGGGGTATTGCTCCGCGATTTCGTGCACGATTTTACGCCACAAACGGGAGGTTTCAAGTACGTTTGCCTTGTCGATGCTAATCAACTTTTTACGGCGTTTTCTTGCCGTTTCAAAGGCTACTTTTGCAATCCGCTCGATTTCCATACGGCTATACGCCTCCGTGTCGAACGCCTCTTCGCCATACTTGCCCTCGCGATACCCTCTATCGCCGAAATAGATACCGCCCGTGAGCTCTCTAACAATCATAATATCAAAGCCGTTTGCCACGATATCCGCACGCAAAGGGCACTCGTCTTTCAATGCAGGATACAATTTTGCAGGACGGAGGTTGGTGAAAAGCCCCATCGCCGCGCGAATACCCAAAAGCGCCTTTTCAGGGCGTACGTTGCCGGGAAGGTTGTCCCATTTCGGGCCGCCTACCGCGCCAAGGAGTACGCTATCCGAGCTTAAACACCCGTCTATCGTTTCTTGGGGCAAGGGCATACCGCACGCGTCGATTGCCGCGCCGCCGATAAGATAGGGCGTGAACGTGAACTCAATATTATATTTTTCGCCTACCGCCTTTAATACGCGTACCGCGCTATCTACGATTTCAGGGCCGATACCGTCGCCGCGGAGTAAGCCGATTTTATAGTTTTTCATAATTCTCTCCTTAATATTTAAGTGAATTGAACTGCGTTCGTGAATTGCCCGTTGGGCGTGATTTGACGGCGTTGCCGTCGTGATTTGCAAAACTGTGTTTTGCGTTGTGGAAATCATTACAATAACGCATCGCAAAGCAATGCTATTCACGCGGTTGAAAACCGCAACTTACGAAAACCACGTTTTCAATTCACGCAAGATTTATCTTGCAATTCACTTTACTTGATTTCGCCCTTTTGAATAGACGCTACCAACCCGCCGTTGGTGATAATCTTTTGGATAAACGTGGGGAAGGGTTGCGTTTTGAATTGTTTGCCCGTGGTGCGGTTGTAGATGATACCGTTGTCCAAGTCCGCCTCCACTTTGTCCCCTTCGTTAATCCCGTCTACCGCCTCGTCGCACTCCAAAATCGCCAAACCGATGTTAATCGAGTTACGATAGAAAATGCGCGCAAAACTTCTTGCGATAACAAGCGAAATGCCGCTTTCCTTAATCGCAATCGGCGCGTGTTCGCGAGAAGAACCGCAACCGAAGTTGAAACCCGCTACCATAATGTCGCCGTTTTCCACTTTGTTTACGAACTCTTTATCAATGTCCTCCATACAATGGGAGGCAAGTTCCTTTTTGTCAATCGTGTTCAAATATCTTGCAGGGATAATTACGTCCGTATCGACGTTGTCCCCGTATTTAATCGCTTTGCCGTTGAAAATCATTATAACACCTCCGCTGGTTCTGCAATCTTACCTGCAATCGCGCTTGCCGCCGCTACCGCAGGGGACGCAAGATATACTTCCGATTTCACGTCGCCCATACGGCCTACGAAGTTTCTATTCGTCGTAGCAACCGCTCTTTCGCCTGCCGCCAAAATACCCATATAACCGCCAAGACACGGCCCGCAAGTGGGCGTGGAAACGATACAGCCTGCCTCGATAAACGTCTTTACAAGCCCGTTCTCCACCGCTTTAAGGTAGATATCTTGCGTGGCAGGAATAATAATCGCGCGGACGCGTTTCGCCACTTTCTTGCCTTTCAAAATTTCCGCAGCCTCTTCCAAATCCTTATAATGTCCGTTGGTGCAAGAACCGATTACCACTTGGTCAATCACCACTTCGCCGATTTCGTCGAACGTCTTGGTGTTTTCGGGCAAGTGCGGGAACGCTACCGTCGATTTGATTTCGCTCAAATCAATCTCGTACGTTTCGTCGTAAACGGCGTCCTCGTCCGCTTTATATGCCACGTAAGGGCGTTCTGCACGGCCTTCCACGTAGTTAATCGTTTCTTCGTCCACCTCGAAAATACCGTTCTTTGCGCCTGCCTCAATCGCCATATTCGCGATGGTCAATCTATCGTACACGGTAAGCGCTTTTACGCCCTCGCCAACGAATTCCATAGACTTATACAACGCGCCGTCTACGCCGATTTTGCCAATGATATGCAAAATAACGTCCTTGCCCGACACGTATTTATTGAGTTTGCCTTTGAGCACGAATTTGATTGCCGACGGCACTTTGAACCAAGCCTTACCCGTCGCCATACCGCACGCCATATCCGTCGAGCCTACGCCCGTGGAGAACGCGCCGATTGCGCCGTACGTGCAGGTATGCGAGTCCGCGCCGATAACCACGTCGCCGGGCACAACCAATCCCTTTTCGGGGAGCAAAGCGTGCTCGATACCCATACGGCCTACGTCGTAGAAATGGGTTACTTCGTGTTCGTTACAAAAATCACGGCACATCTTGCATTGTACTGCCGCTTTGATGTCCTTATTGGGGGCAAAGTGGTCCATAACCATCGTTACCTTATCCTTATCGAACACGTCTTTCGCGCCGATACGGTTGAATTCTCGAATAGCTACGGGAGAGGTGATGTCGTTGCCGAGCACTCTATCCACGTTTACGAGAACGAGTTGCCCTGCCTCTACTGTATCAAGCCCTGCGTGCGCCGCAAGGATTTTTTGCGTCATTGTCATTGCCATTGTCGTTATTTCCTTTTTTACGGTTTATTTTATATTGATAATTGCACCTTTGTCCGCGGAGCTTACTTGCGCCGCATAGCGTTTCAAATAACCGCTTACTTCTTTTTTCTTAATCGGCATTTCCGCTTTGCGTTTTGCAAGCTCTTCCGCCGATACTTTGAGTTCAATTTTATAATTGGGTATATCAATAGCGATAATATCGCCGTCTTTTACGTATGCAATCGGGCCGCCCGAAACCGCCTCGGGGGATACGTGACCGATAGACGCGCCGCGCGTTGCGCCCGAGAATCTACCGTCCGTGATAAGCGCTACGTCTTTATCCAAACCCATACCTGCAATCGCCGACGTAGGCGAGAGCATTTCACGCATACCGGGGCCGCCGGCAGGGCCTTCATAACGAATAACCACTACGTCGCCCTTTTCAATCTTGCCGCCGTAGATTGCCGCAATACAAGCCTCTTCGCTTTCATATACCTTTGCAGGGCCTTCGTGCACGAGCATTTCCGCCGCAACCGCCGCGCGCTTAACTACGCAGCCGTCGGGGGCAAGATTGCCTTTAAGCACCGCAATACCGCCCGTCTTGCCAAATGCGTTTTCGGGTTTTCTAATAACCTCTTCGTCCAAGTTTTCAACGCCTACAAGGTTTTCCTTCATCGTCTTACCCGTACACGTCATAACGGACGTATCCAAAAGGTTCAACGCCTCCAATTCCTTTAATACAGCGTGTACGCCGCCTGCCTCGTTCAAGTCCTCCATATACGTAGGGCCTGCGGGCGCAAGGTGACACAAGTTGGGCGTCTTTTCGCTAATAGCGTTTACTTCGTCCAAATCGAATTCCACTTCGCACTCGTTGGCAATGGCAGGGAGGTGCAACATACTGTTCGTCGAACAGCCGAGCGCCATATCCGCCGTAATGGCGTTTTTAATCGCCGCCGCCGTCATAATATCACGGGGACGGATATTCTTCTTCACAAGTTCCATCACTTGCATACCTGCGTGCTTTGCAAGTTCGATACGCGCCGAATAAACGGCAGGAATCGTGCCGTTGCCTTTCAAGCCCATACCGAGCACTTCCGTCAAACAGTTCATCGAATTCGCCGTGTACATACCCGAGCAAGAACCGCACGTAGGGCATACCTTTCTTTCAAACTCGGTGAGTTGTTCTTCGTTGATTTTGCCTGCGTTATACGCGCCAACCGCCTCGAACATACTCGAAAGGGAGCGTTTTTTACCGCCCACTCTTCCTGCGAGCATAGGTCCGCCCGAAACGAACACCGTAGGGATATTCAAACGAGCCGCCGCCATCAAAAGCCCTGGCACGTTTTTATCGCAGTTGGGAATCATAACCAAGCCGTCAAAGCCGTGCGCGCGTACCATTGCCTCCGTCGAATCGGCAATCAAATCGCGCGTAACAAGCGAGTATTTCATACCCGTATGCCCCATTGCGATACCGTCGCAAACGGTGATTGCAGGGAACATAATCGGCGTACCGCCTGCCATAGCTACCCCTAATTTTACCGCTTGTGCGATTTTATCCAAGTTGGTGTGCCCGGGCACGATTTCGTTATACGAACATACTACGCCGATAAGCGGACGGGATTGTTCTTCATCCGTAAGCCCAAGCGCGTGATATAACGACCTATGCGGTGCGTTTTGAAATCCGTCTACTATCGTTTCTTTAATCATAATCTTGCTCCTATTTAATAACCGTTATAATACGTCTTGCTATACTTTCCTGCGTTGTTGAGTTTACGCATACCGTCTTTCAATTTTCGATTGGTCTCGTTCGCCCACGCATTATATTCGTCTACTTGCTTTGCGTATCTTTCCAGTTCTTTTTTCTTTTTTTGTATCGCCGATAGACATTTCGCTCTCGATTGCGCCAACTCACGCATCACGACGTTATATGCTTCTATCAAGCGTTGTTCTTGCCGTTCTTGTCTTGCTTGCTCTTCCATAGCTTGCGCCACTTTTTTAAGGAGTTCGCCCGCTTCTTCTTCGCCGTTTTTATACGCCTTTTGAAGCCACTGCGCACCAACGGAAAGGTTGGGTTTTACGCACACGCCGTCGCAATAAAATACGCCGAGCATAAGTTGTGCTTTGGAATAACCTTTCTTCGCCGAGCTTTCCACGTAGTAGAACGCCCAATAATCACTTTTCGTTACGCCTTTCCCTTGGAAATAGCATACGCCCAAGCGACACTCCGCTTCCGCGTCCCCTTGCTTTACTGCGTTTTTATACCAATTTATCGCATATTCTAAGTTTTTCTCTACGCCGTGCCCCCACTCGTAACAAATGGCAAGCGCTCTTTGCATTTGGGGATCGTCGTGTTGTGCAAAAAATTCAAATAGTTCTACGCCTTGTGCATATTCGCCCGCATAAAGATAGCATTGCGCTAACGCATGCCAAGCCTCGTCAAAACCATTTTCCGCCGCCGTCCTTATCCATTTTAAGCCTTCGTCGACGTTTTGTTCTACACCGTCGCCTAAAAAGTAGGATAAGCCAAGCTCGTATTGGGCATCCGCATAATCGTTGTTTGCCGCCGACGTCCATAAGCCAACCGCCATAAAGGGTTTTTCTTTTACGCCGTAGCCGTTTTTATAGCAAATACCAAGTGCGTATTGCGAGAGCGGGTCGTTTGCGTCCACGCCCTTTCGTAAATTTTCCACCGCTTGCTCGTAATCTACTTCCGTACCAATGCCTTGTAGATAGCAATAGCCGAGCAACCCGTACGCTTCTTCACGTTCGCCTTCCGCCGCTTGTTTCAAATACGCAAAAGCTTTATCGACGTCTTCGTCTACGCCGTCGCCGTAAAAATACATTTTACCAAGGTCTAACTGCGCGGAAGAATTTCCCGCTTTTGCCGCTTCATTGAGCCAATACACCGCCTTTTCAAGGCTTTGTTCTACGCCCTTTCCCGTCAAATGGCATTGCGCCAATTCGTACTGCGATTCATCGTGATTATTCATCGCCGCGATATGAAACCACCCCGCCGCTTGTTTTTCGTCTTTGGGGAGTCCACCCTTACCGTCCCTATAAAAGATAGCGAGCATCCATTGGAAAAACGCAATTCCCGCTTCCGCCGCTTCTTTTATTTTTTCGATTGTAAAAGCACCCTTATCGCTCATACACGCACCTTGGAAAAATCTTTTTACAAGTATCTTTCGGCGTGAGTGCAATTACCCACGCCGAAAGGTTGTTTCAGTCAATTAGTTGTTGATGAACTTTTCTTCGTCCGCCCAGCTGTAAAGCTTACGGATATCTTTACCAACTACTTCCGCAGGATGTTCTGCCGCAATCTTTCTCATTGCGTTGAAGTGTACTTGGCTGCCTGCGTTAGACATATCAAGCAAGAAGTCTTTTGCGAACGTACCGTCTTGAATATCTTTCAAAACTTTCTTCATCGCTTTCTTCGTTTCTTCCGTGATAATCTTCGGTCCGGTGATATAGTCGCCGTATTCCGCCGTGTTGGAGATGGAATATCTCATGCCTTCAAAACCGCTCTGGTAAATAAGGTCAACGATGAGTTTCATTTCGTGGATACATTCAAAGTATGCGTTTCTAGGGTCGTAACCAGCTTCAACGAGCGTTTCAAAGCCTGCTTGCATAAGCGCGCAAACACCGCCGCAAAGAACTGCTTGTTCGCCGAAAAGGTCGGTTTCCGTTTCCGTACGGAAGTTGGTTTCCAAAACGCCTGCTCTTGCGCCGCCGATACCAAGCGCGTATGCAAGACCGATTTCAAGCGCGTCGCCCGTTGCGTCTTGTTCTACTGCGATAAGGCAAGGAACGCCTTTGCCTACTTGGTATTCGCTGCGTACCGTGTGGCCAGGGCCTTTGGGCGCAACCATAATAACGTTTACGTTCTTCGGGGGCTTAATGCAACCGTAGTGGATGTTAAAGCCGTGTGCGAACGCAAGCGTCTTGCCTTCCGTAAGGTTGGGTTCGATGCTATCTTTGTAAAGCTTTGCTTGCTTTTCGTCGTTAATCAAAATCATGATAAGGTCCGCCGCTTTTGCCGCGTCAGCCGCCGTCATAACTTTCAAGCCTTGCTTTTCCGCCTTTGCCCAGCTCTTGCTGCCTTCGTACAAGCCTACTACTACGTCAACGCCCGAATCTTTGAGGTTGAGCGCGTGTGCGTGGCCTTGGGAGCCGTAACCGATGATAGCAACCGTTTTGCCGTTCAATTTGTTCAAATCACAATCTTGTTGATAAAAAATTCTGTTTGCCATAATAATTTTCCTTTCCTTTATATGTTAATTTTTTATTTTTTTATTTTTTAGTCGAAAAGCGTAGCCGTGCCTCTTTCAAGAGCAACGATACCCGTACGACACATTTCCAAAATGCCAAAAGGCTGCATAAGTTTTACGAAAGCGTCTATCTTGGAAGGGTTGCCCGTTACTTCGATACACATACCCTCCGTCGAGTAGTCGATAACGCTTGCACGGAAAACGTCCACCGCCGTCATAATTTCTTGTCTAAATTCCGCCTCGTTCTTCACCTTGATAAGCATAAGCTCTCTTTTAATCGGCTCGTCCGAAAGCACTTCCACTTTCTTTACCACAAGCAACTTCTTCAACTGATTGATAAGCTGTTCTTGTACGTATTTATCACCGCTCATACAAATAGTGATACGGGAGTATTCGGGGCGCTCCGTTTCGCCTACCGTAAGCGCGTCGATATTGAAACCGCGACGGGTGAACATACCCGTTACGCGCGTCAATACGCCCGCTTGGTTATCTACGTAAACCGCAATAACAAATTTATTGTTTTCCATATCTTTCTCTCCTTATCAAGCTTTCACTTTCGTGATAATATCGCTGATTGCGCCGCCAGGGGGCAACATAGGAAGAACGAGCTCGTCCTTGTCGATACGTACGTCGATTACCGTGGGCTTGCCCGATGCAATCGCCTTTTCAAACGCCTTTTTGAACTCTACGGGCGTTTCCGCCAAGTAACCGTCCGCGCCGAACGCTTTGGCAAGTTGAACGAAATCCGTCTTTCTTTCCAAGATGGTGTTGGAATAACGTTTGCCGAAGAACAACGTTTGCCATTGTCTTACCATACCCAATACGCCGTTATTCAAAAGCACGATAACAACGGGGATTTTATAGGTAACCGCCGTAGCAAGTTCGTTGAGGTTCATACCGAAACTGCCGTCGCCCGTAATCAAAACGGTGGGGTCTTTCGTCGCTACGTACGCGCCCATCGCCGCGCCCAAGCCAAAGCCCATCGTGCCCAAACCGCCGCTGGATACGAAACGCCGAGGCCCGTCAAAGGTCACGTATTGCGCCGTCCACATTTGGTGCTGCCCTACGTCCGTTGCAATCACCGTA
>JAZRSE010000068.1:0-5635 GCA_045651305.1 Candidatus Scatosoma sp.
ATCAATTGTCTTCCTAAGACCGCTTGGCCTCCGACTTGCGTACGCCGCCGCGTGCGATTTGTTGAACGCGTAGGAGGCAAAGCTTTCCATATCGGCAAATATCTTCCCTGCCACTTCCGCAGGAATACCGAGGTGCGCGCAACCCGTGATGCCCTCGTTTGGCGCGCCGTAAATAAATTTATCCTTTTGCTCCATCAACTCTTTTTTCTTCTTCTTGGACATAGCACGACGAACGAGGTCGGCTTGACCAAGCGAATAGCCTGCAAGCTGTTGGAAAATTTGCATAACTTGTTCTTGATAAATGATAACCCCGTACGAGTTCTTCAAAATTGGCTCTAAATAAGGCGTGTCGTAGGTTATCTTTTCGGGGTGGTGCTTATTCTTGATATATTTCGGGATAAAGTCCATAGGACCGGGACGATAAAGCGAAATACCTGCAATCAAATCTTCCAAGCAGTTTGGTTGCAATTCCTTCATAAACCTTTTCATCCCGCCTTGTTCAAGCTGGAACACGGCGTCCGTGTCGCCCGACGAAATAAGTTGATAAGCCTCGGGTACGTCCACACCGATTTTGTTGAAATCAATGTCAATGCCCTTGCCCTCTTTGATATATTCAAGCGTGTTTTGAATATCGGTAAGCGTGGTGAGCGCCAAGAAGTCCATCTTCAAAAGACCGATAGATTCCGATTCCTTCATATCGAACTGCGTAACGATATCGTCGCCGTTTCTTGCCAAAGGCACGTTATCGGCAAGCACTTTGTTGCAAATGATAACGCCTGCCGCGTGTTCGGAGGTGTTTTTGGGCATACCCTCTAACTTCAAGCCCATATCGACGACTTTTTTGATTTCGGGATTGCTTTCGTAAACCTCGATAAATTCGGGGTTTCTCTTTTGCTTTTGTTCGGCAAGTTTCTTTTCAATATCCTTGCGCTTATCCTCGTCCAAGCTATCGTCTTGTAATTGTTTTTCTATCTTGGGAATTTTTCTGCCAAGCAATTCGCCAATGGTGGATTTGCCGTCCATAAGCTTTGCCACCTTATCCGTATCCGAATAAGGCACGCCCATAACGCGCCCTACGTCCTTGATAACTGCGCGCGAGGCAAGCGTACCAAACGTAACGATTTGCGCTACGTTTTCAGGGCGGTATTTATTGCGTACGTATTCTATCGTTTCCGCACGGCGACGGGTACAAAAGTCCACGTCGAAGTCGGGCATGGATACACGGTCGGGGTTTAAGAAACGCTCGAAAATCAAATCGTACTTCAAAGGGTCTACGTCCGTAATACCGATTGCGTACGCTACGATACTGCCTACGCCCGAGCCACGCCCGGGGCCTACGGGAATACCGTTCAAGCGCGACCAGTTGATATAGTCCCAAACGATTAAGAAATAGTCGGCGTAACCCATTCTAATAATAACGCCAAGTTCGTATTCCACACGTTTTTTAATTTCGTCCGTGACGTTTTCGTAGCGGTTGCTTATCCCCTCCCAAGCAAGCTTTGTAATAAATTCGGGCGAGGTAGAACCGTCGTCGGGCTTATACAAGGGAATCAACGATTCGTCACGGTTCGGTTCGCCGTTGGGTTTCAAATCGAACACGGGTTCTTCAATTTTATCCGCAATCACGCGCGTATTGGTGATTGCCTCGGGTACGTAATGGAAAATTTCCGCCATTTCGTCGCCCGATTTCATATAATATTCGTGCTCGTCAAAGCGCATTTTCGGTTGAGCGAGCGTCGATTTCGTTTGAATACAAAGCAATACTTCGTGCATTTCCCAATCTTCTTTTTCGATATAATGCACGTCGTTGGTGGCTACCAAGCCAATATTTAATTCTCTCGCAATCTTGATAAGGTCGGGCAATACTTGTTTTTGTTCGGCTATGCCGTGGTCTTGCAACTCAATATAAAAATCGTCGCCGAACACGTCTTTCATTTCTTGCGCCCATTTCTTTGCGCCCTCGTAATCCCCTCTCAAAAGGAGCTGGGGCATTCTACCTGCCAAACAAGCGGAAAGGCATATAACCCCCTCGTGGTGCTGCTTTACCAAATCGTAACTAATGCGCGGTTTGCCGCCTGCGTAACCGTCGATATAGGAAAGGGAATCGAGCTTTACGATATTTTTATACCCCGTCTTATTTTTTGCAAGCAAGACTAAATGCTCGTTTCTACCCTGCACAGGACGAACGATATGGTCGTCAACGGCGTACAATTCGCAACCGATGATGTATTTTATCCCCTTTTTAACGCACTCTTCCGCAAAATAAAGGGAGGCGTACATATTGCCGTGGTCGGTGATGGCGCAGGTGTCGATATTGTTTTTTACGAGATGGTCGACCAACTCGTCTACCTTTGCCGCACCGTCCAAAAGACTGTATTCCGTATGTAAATGTAAATGTACAAAATCCGTCATAATCCTCTTCCTTTATAACTCCTCCGCAATTTCTATCAACCGACGCATACGGTGATTTAAGCAGCTCTTGCTTACCCCTAACGTATCGGCAAGTTCTTGCAACGTCTTTTCGGGGTGTTTTAAGCGGAGTTTTGCAAGAGATACAAGCTCTTCACTCAAATCTTTATAATGCGTTTTTTCTTCTATTTTTTTAATGGCGACCACCTGTTTTACGGCGGCAATCGCCGTCTTATCCGCGTTGCCTGCCATACAGTTTCTCGCGCGGTTGTCGTTGTTTGCCTCGTCCCGTTTTTCCGCCACGCCTGCAAATTTTTTAAGCGTGTTTCTCGCACCGATAACGGCAAGAAAATCGGAAATCGCCTCCTTGCTTTTGATATATACGACGTAGCTATCCTTGCGCTCTATCCATTTCGCAAACAAATCGAACTCGTCAAGCATAAGACAAAAATCTTTCGCCGTCTTTTTCTCGTTGAAAACGATTTCCAAGTGATAGCCCGTAGCCCCGTCGGTGGGAAGAGTGCAACTGCCACCCCCTAAAAACGCACCGCGGATATACGCAATTTTTCTATCCTCGCCGCGCGTGAGAATTTTACAAATCCCCTCGCGGAAATCGTTTCCCTCACGCTTTAATAAACGTAGCGAAGAAAGCGTTTCCCTGCCTATGCCTTTGGGGCAAAGCAACACCAGCTTGTCCCGTCCGCTCATTCTATCCATAACCGCGTGCGTTACGGTGAGCTCCGCGCCGAACGTTTCGGCAAACATACGCATAAAAAACTCGGCAACGTATTCCGTTTCACTTACGAGAAAAAAGGTGGGCATATCCTCTTGAACGCCCAAAGTGCCGCTCGTACGGATAAACGCGGAAAGAGCGGCTTTTTGCTCGCCTTCCGTCTTACTCTCCGCCAAAAAACGGCTAATAATTTCTTTTTTCAAATCGCTTGTGAAACTCATATTTTCCCCTTAAAGGTGTTTTTTATATTCCGCAAAACGGAAATTGGGCAACCGCCCGTCCACGTTATCTATCCGCTCCATCGGGAAACCGATACGCAAAAGCTGTTCTTCTACGATTTTCGTATCCCCCACTCTATCCGCCGAGTGCGCGTCCGAGTTAATGATAAACCGCGCGCTTGTCGTTTGCACGATTTCTATAAGCTGTTCGTCCGTTAAATGCGTTTTTTTAGAGTTTAATTCGATATACGTGCCGTAATCGGCGGCGCATTTTGCCACCTCCAAAACGTTTGCAGGGCATACGTAAGAAAGGTGCGTAAGCGTATCAATCGGGTTATTTTTTATCGCCTCGATATACGCTTTTGTGTTGCACTCTATCAAGCTTTTAGAGGTATGATGAAAAAGCTTTCTCGCAAGCAAATTCGCCCAAAAATAACCGTAACGGTGCGCATACGGTTTGCAGGAAATAAACACGTGGAAACCGCAGTTGAAAACGTCGAAGTTTTCATAATCGCTTTCCGTCATATCCGTTACGCCCGAAAAACCGCGGATATTCGCCTCCATACCCAAAAGCACTTTGACGCCGTATTCTTCCTCCGCTTTTACGCACTCTTTTCTGCAAGCGGCAATTTCGCCGCGTTTTACGCCAAAAGCCTTGTGCGCAAAACCGTGGTCGGTAATCGCTATTTCTTTCAAGCCCATAGCCTTTGCCGCCGCCACGTTTTCCGCCACCGTGTTTTTCCCGTGCGAATAGGGCGTATGCGTATGATAATCTCCCGTTAAAAGCACCGCTTTCCTCCTTTGCTTAGGTTACGTACCGTATTTCCTCTTCCAAACGTATTTTATACTGTGCAAACACCGCGCTTTTTATAATGGCAATTAAGTCCATTACGTTCCGCGCCGTTGCGTGATTGTCGTTGATGATAAAATTGGCGTGTTCGCTTGATACCACCGCGCCGCCTACGCGCAAGCCTTTTAAGCCTGCCCCCTCAATCAATTTCCCTGCGGAAATCCCGATAGGGTTTTTGAAAACGCAGCCCATACTTTTGCCTTTGGGTAAGTGCTTACGCCGCTCTTTATACGCCTGCCGTTGACTAACCACCCTTTCTTTGCTCGAACAAACCAAGCCGAGCTTTGCGCCCAAGATAACGCTTTTCCCGTCCATAAACAAGCTACGTTTATAGGAAAAACCGCACTCGGTTTTGGGCAACACCAAGAGTTCACCCTCGCGATAGATAGTGACGCTTTCCACCACGTCCGCGATATAATTTCCGTTGACGCCTGCGTTCATATACAGCGCGCCGCCAAGCGTACAGGGAATACCCTCTAAAAATTCTACGCCGCTTTTCCCCTCGTCTTGACAAAGAGAAAGTAGTTTCGAAGAAGATATACCCGCGTCAAAGAAAAGTTCTTCTTGCCTTTCCACACGCATTTTTTTGGTGCATACGACGACACTTTTTATACTGCCGTCCATTGGCAAGACGTTGGTCAAGTTGCCAAGCGTATAATAAGGAATACCGTCCCCCTCCAAACTTTGCAAAAGCGAAAGCATTTCTTCTATCGTTTTTGGATAAAACGCCACCGACGATTTTCCGCCGCAACCGATACTGCTACGCGTAGAAAAATCGAACGGCGTTTCCCTTTCATACCGTTGATATTTTTCTTTGAAAAATAATTGCACCAAACGCTCTCTCCATTATAACATACTTTTTGTCTTTTTGAAAGTGTTTTTTTTATTTTTTTTACTCTTCCGCAAAAAAATTACTCTTTCTATTCTATGACAAGCAATCGAAAGTCGTGCAACCATTGACAAACGAGCAAAAAATATGCTATACTTTTGCTATGATACGCTGTATATTATTCGACCGTGACGGCACGCTTGGGGAATTAACGGACAAGCGTTTCCCTCAAACTTTTACGCCGTTTGCGGATATCAAAAAAACGTTTGGCATATTGAAAGAGAAAGGTTATTTCGTCGGGATTATTTCCAACCAAGCGAGCATTGCGCGCGGCACGGGAAAGGATTATGATTTCGAGGGAGAATTTTCCTCTTACGGAGTGGACGCTTGGGCAATTTGTCCGCACGACGATAAGGACAACTGCAACTGCCGAAAACCTAAAAGCGGACTATTGTTATCCATTGCCGAAAAACTGCATATCTCCCCCCAAGATTGTCTTGTCGTAGGCGATAGAATAAGCGATATTGCCTGCGCTTTCAACGTGGGCGCAAAAGCGGCGCTCGTGTTAACGGGTTACGGGGTAAATGAAAAGGACG
>JAZRSE010000069.1:0-7683 GCA_045651305.1 Candidatus Scatosoma sp.
TATACACCAGAAAACTCTCAAAGACTCCGACAGGAATCCGAAGTGCTCAGTTCCACAGTCCAGCAACTCTGTCGTGTATCATTGGTGATAAGCCGTACTTTGCTACGATCAATACCCTCGCAGGCAACGCCGCGCACGTCCGAGCCGTTTTTCAATTTCAAATACGTATTCGTTGACATTGTAAACTTTCCTTATCAGCGATTTGCCGTTTTTTACTTTTCAAGTATAAAACGACCACAGGTATATTATAACTGTTTTCGACGCATTTTTCAAGTCTTTTAAGCAAAAAAGTTAAAAAATTTCCTCGCAAAAAAAATATGAAAAAAATTCCGTTATCCACTTGACTTTTTTTTGGAAAGGCGATATAATGAACGCACAATATAAAAAACACGCGGTACGCTTTTTGAGGAAAGCGTTTAATAGGGAAGAGAGAAGGTATAAAAGCATTGCTCCGCTGCCCCCGCAACCGTAAGAACGCTTTGTTTTCTTTCACTGTGAAAATGGGAAGGAAGGAAACGGACGGTTTTTCGTCAAAGCGTTGTAAGCCGGGAGACCTGCCTTGTGTTTTTCGAAAAACGTCGTGGGCGGGGAGGCTTACGGACGGGAAAAACAACCGCTTTTTGGGTGGTGTTTTTGCGCTTGTCCTTTTGTTCCAATTGCCTTTCGGCGGTTGGAATTTTTTTTGGAGGTGTGTTATGAAACACAAAATTGCAACACTTTTTACTCTTATTATTACGCTTATTTGTTCGGCGTTTTGCTTGTTTGCTTGCGAAAAGCAGGAGGGCGCGGTTAAGGCGAGCGTTGTGGAAAGCAACGATACGCTACTCGTTATCCGTATAGAAGAAACGGACGGAAACGCAACCCTGTACGACGTGATGAAGTATTTGCAAGACGAGGGCAAAATTACGTTTGAAAGCCAATCGAGCACCTACGGAGAGATGTTGGAAGGGATTAACGGCAAAGCGAACGACAACGGCGCAGGCGCGTATTGGATGGCATATACGACGGATACGGAAGAGGGCTTTTCCAATGCGGCTTGGGGGGTATATGAATACGGCGGTCAAACGTTTAACTCCAACGCGTTAGGCATGAGCAGTATGATAGTGAAAAAGGATTGTCTTTACGCTTGGGTGTATCAAAGTTACTAATTTAAGAGGGGTATGTACGCGTTGAATACGGATAAACGGCGAAAAATCAATATTAAGGCAGGTACGGTGCGTTCGGCAAAGGAATGCGCCTATCTTGCCGTGTTCGTAGCGACGGTAATTGCGCTGCAATTGGTGTTTTCGGCGGTACCTGGGGTGGAACTCGTGACGGTGTTATTCGTTTCGTACGCGTACGTTTTTAATTGGAAGAGGGGTATGGTTGCGGCGACGGCGTTTTCGCTTTTGCGGCAACTGCTCTTTGGTTTTTTCCCCGTCGTTTTAGTGCTGTACTTAACCTATTATAATTTCCTTGCGTGCGTGTTTGGCTTGCTTGGAAAAATCAAGAAAAAGTCGTATAAACTATTGCCGTTGTTGGTGATATGCGCATGTGTTTGTACGGCAATATTTAACGTGCTTGACAACCTAATAACCCCTATATGGTATGGATATACGGCGCGCGCAACGAAAATATATTTCTACGCCTCCCTGCCGTTTATGATACCGCAAATTATTTGCACGGCGGTTAGCGTGTCGGTGCTTTTTCTTCCTTTGACAAAGACGTTTGCTTTGACGGGGAGAGGATTGATTCAAGCCTCGAAAATGCGTAAAAAAATGCGCAAAGGTCTTGCTTTTTCAAAGAAAGTTTGTTATAATATAGAAAAAGTCTATGAAGGGCGCGTTATGACGTACGAACAAGCTAAAAAAATCTTGGAAGAAAAAGGACAAACGCAACTTTTGCGCTATTACGAGGAGTTGGACGAAACGGGCAAGCAAAACTTGCTTGCAAGCATTGCAAACATCGTTTGGGGCTTTGAAGAGGACTTGGAAAATCCCGTAGATTTAAGCGGTAAGGATAGCGAAATCCGTCCTATCGACGGGTTGAAAATTCCTGCTATCGAGGCGAGAAAAGCAGAGTTTGAGGCTATCGGCGTAAAAGCGATAAAAGAGGGCAAAGTGGTGGCGGTATTGCTTGCGGGCGGTATGGGTACTCGTCTTGGCGTAGACGGACCGAAAGGCGCGTACGATATCGGTATCACCAAGCCTTTGTACATATTCGAACAACAAATGAAAAACTTGGCGAAAGTCAATGAAAAGTGCGGCGTGTCCGTGCCTTTGTATATTATGACGAGCGACAAAAACCACGAACAAACGGTGGCTTTTTGGAAGGAACACGGGTATTTTGGGTATGCGGAGGATAACGTAAAATTCTTCACGCAAGATATGGCGCCTGCCGTGGATTACGACGGCAAAATCTATTTAGAAAGAAAGGACGCGGTTGCGCTTTCCCCCAACGGCAACGGCGGTTGGTTTGCATCTATGCAACGGGCTGGGCTTGTGGATGATTTGAAGAAAAAGGGCGTGGAGTGGCTTAACATCTACGCCGTGGATAACGTTCTTCAACAAATTGCAGACCCCGTATTCGTCGGCGCGACGATTGAAAGCGGTAAAATGTGCGGCGCAAAGGTTGTGGGCAAGGCGAACCCCTATGAAAAGGTGGGCGTTTTGTGCTTGCAAGGCGGCGTGCCTAGCGTTATCGAGTACTACGAGCTCACGGACGAAATGGCAAACGAAAAGGACGAGAAGGGTGAACTTGCGTACTACTACGGGGTGATTATGAACTATCTTCTCAACCTTTCCAAGTTGGAAGAAATTGCCGATACGAAAATCCCCGTGCATATCGTAGAAAAGAAGATTGAGTGCGTTTGCGAGGACGGCGTAACGAGAAAGCCCGAAAAGGAAAACGGCAGGAAGTTCGAAACGCTCGTTGTAGATTTGATAAGATTGATGGGTAGCGTATTGCCTTTCGAGGTTGTGCGTGAAAAGGAATTTGCGCCTATTAAAAATAAGACGGGCGTGGATAGCGTAGATAGCGCAAGAGAACTTTTGAAACAAAACGGAGTGGAATTATAATGGCAACGGATTTGGTAGGAAACGTAAAATTACAACGCTTTATACAGCTTTTGGCGGACTTAAACCACCAAACGGTGTCGATTATCAAGACGGGCGACACGAAAATATTGACGCAGATGAACGCCACGATTGAGGAAATGTACGCTATTCAACATAACGGCACGGAGGACGCGTACACGGCGATAGAAGAGGACGCGCAAATCATTTACAAAAATTTCAACGCGGTGGTTACGATGGTGAATAGTAACGAAAACGCGTCGGGCGATAAAATCACCAGCGCGGCAGTGAAGAAATTTTTGCATAACATTTTCGACGCAAACGTACGCATTGTAATTGCTTACGGCTTGGCTTAAACAAAGGCTTTTACGGTAACTTTTTACCGCTTGGCAAAATATATTATACTATTGGAGGAAGGTTTTATGAACGTCATTAAGAAAAATTGGGCGCATTTCTTTTGCGCGGTGCTGGGGCTTTTGAATTTTATTCTTTTAGCCATTCCCTACGTTGCGGCTTTTATTAAGACGGAAAGCTGGTTGGGAGAGATTTCCATTTCGGAAGGAATTAGCGGTTATAGAGTTATGGATATGTGGGACGGCGGTTTTAGTGGAGTGATGAGTTCGCTTATCCAAATCTTTATCCTTATCCTCGGTATTGCGCTTTTGGTTTGGGGGGTATTAGGGCTTTTGAAAGCGAAAGGCACGTGCAAAGTACTTCCTGACAAAATCGGCAACTTTGAAAGTAAAAAGATAAGCGAAATGGGTTTAATCGCTATGGCAGGGCTTAATTTCTTGCTTCTTATCTTCCTTATTATCGTAACGGCGGTAAACACGGAAAAATACGCAGGCGGTTCGACGGGTATCAAACTTTCCGCAGGTATTTTCCTTGCGATTATCTTCTCGGTAGGCGCGGTAGTAGGTGCGAAATTGTTGGATAAAAAATCTGTAAACGAACCCGTAGAAGAAAAAATGGAAGAAACGCAAGAAGTAAAAGAAGAAAACAGTGAAGAATAATTTACTTAAATAAGAAAAAGGGATAGGCAGGTATTTGTCTATCCCTTTTTTTTTGCTTATAAAACGTTTTCCAAAGAAAAACGGTAGGATTGCGGAATATTCTCGCACATTCCTATAAGAATTTCCAATTTCGGTATCGCGCTTTCGTAGTCGCGTACGTATAAACAGCCCACCGCCTCGTATAATTGGTAATCAATTTCTTGCAAAGCGGTGTGGGGCAACCAAATATGCAAAGTGTTTTTTTGGTTTTCCCAAAACTCTTTCGTTGCCGTGCCGTCCTCATACGTCACCTCGCCTGCCTCCGTTTTATCGTAAAGGGCTTGCAACACCTCGTTAAACAGCGCAAACGTCTTTTGCACGCGGTAGCCCTCGTAAAAGGAAACGCCTATCAATAAACCCAAAGAAATAATTAAACTTACAATCGTCCGTATCATATTTTACCTACCAAAGCGGTTGTTCCCAAGCGAGGGAAAGCGTTTTGTATTTTTCGCCCTTTTGTTGAAAGTATACCTTCCCGTTGCCGTCCACCGTCATAACGAGCACTTTTTTTAATTGCTTGCAACCCAATTTTTTCAATAAATCCAAATAATAAGCTTTGTCTTTATTGGTGAGTTCAATATTCTTTTCGACGAACTTTCCCTCGTCTATAAGGATAATCGGCAGAGAGGTTTGCAACTGTTCGTAACCTTGTTTGGGCAGGGCGGAAAAAGTGCCTTCCGCCTCGTAAAGGGCGTATTGTACCCCGTCAAGCGCGAAATATCCCTCCACACGTAAGCTTTCAATGAGGTCGGATACGTCCAAGTTATTCTTTTTAAGCTCGGCGTCGTCAATGCCGTTTTTATTGAGCACGATACTGGGGATACCGCTAATTACGGCTTTCGCTTTTGAAAAGTTCAAATCGAGGATACAAATAATTTGATGCAGTAAATACACGGTGAGAATAGCCACGAGCCCGTATAAGAGGGGAATAGAGGTATCCGCCATAGGAATACAGGCAAGGTCGGCAATGATGAGCGTGATAACCAGCTCGTAAGGTTGCATTTCGCCTATTTGCCGCTTGCCCATAAGGCGCATAACGATAAGCGTGGCGATAAAAACGATAATCGTGCGGATAAAAATAAGTGCCATACCGTCAGTTTTTTCTATTAAAGGAAAAATATGCGTTTTTTTGGCGCAAACGCTTGCGTTTTTTGTCGAAGAGGGGTATAATGTAAGCAGTAACAGTAAGAGTAGCCTTTTGCGCGTGAAGTGTCGCTGGACGGGACGTTGTCAGCGAACGAAAGAAAACGAGTTTTTTTTACGTAGACGTTTTCTGCGGTGCAAAGGCGCGTCCGCTACAAACAGAGCGGGGTATGTACGCGTTGAACGTATATTTCCACGCAGGCGGACCTTCTTTTTTGGGGAGGTTTTTTATTTTATGGCAGAAGAGACGGTATGCCTAACAAAAAAAGGAAATTATTGGAAACGCCTTTGCTTTGGCTCGATTTGGAAGAAACGTGGCACGCAAAGATTGGCTTACATCGCTATTTTTGCGGCGTTAAACATCGTTATCAACCGTTTGTCGTTGCCTCTTGGCTCGGTGCAGTTTTCTTTTAGCACCTTTTTTGCGGCGCTCACGGGCGTAATAATCGGCCCTTTGTTTGGCTTTTTCTCCGCGTTTATGGGGGATTTGGTCGGCTTTTTCATCGGCGCGTCCTCGTATGCGTATTCGCCTTGGATAGGGATAAGCACTTCGCTATTTGCCTTTCTAATCGGGGGTATGGTCTATTTGCTCCCTGCGCGCACCAAGCCTTGGTTGTACGTCAAATTGGTCTGGGGCTGTATTATCAGCTTTTTCGTGTGCTCGGTGGCTATCAATTCCACGTATTTGTATTTGCTCTTGTATTCTTCTATGGATTTTTGGGAATTTTTAATAATTCGCTTTTTCGTGCAAGGACAAATTTGGAATAGTTTGGTAAATTACGCGTTGCTGTTCGTTTGCATACCTGCTTTGAACGGCATAAAACCGCTAAAATTACATCTTTATTAACAAAAAATACATAAAACGGATAAGGAAAACCGCCAAGGAAAGCTTGACGGTTTTTTATTATTATGCTATAATAATAAAGCTCGGGTGGGAAAAAGAGAGAAAAATTACCCGATTTTTGAGGAGAAAATATGTACGATAAACCTATTCTCGGTATTTTCCATTTATACGGTATTATGATTGCCGTAGGGATTTTGTGCTGTTTTTTACTGCTTTTCTATTACGGCAAAAAACGCAAAATTGATTCGAAATTTATAGACTTCGTGTTTTACGACGCTATCGCCGCTATTGCCTTTGGCTTTTTCTCGGCGGCGCTTTTCCAAGCCACGTATAACTATATCGAAAACCCCGAGGCAGGCTTTGACTTGGGCGGCGGTATAACGTTTATCGGCGGACTTATCGGCGGTATCGTTACGTTTATGGCGTTGTATTTCATCTTCCGTAAGAAACTCAAAGGCAGAGTTTTGGATATTCTTTCCTTTGCGCCCTGTTGTATCACGATTGCCCACGCATTTGGTAGACTTGGCTGTTTCTTCGCAGGTTGTTGCTACGGCAAGCCCACGGACGGTGCGTTTGGTATCGTTTTCCCCACGAGGCCGTATCTTGGCGCGGTGCACCCCACGCAACTTTACGAGGCAATTTTCCTTTTCCTTTTGTGCGCGATTATTTTCGTGCTCGTTATGAAATGGCATTTCAAACACGGTTTAAGCGTGTATTTGGTATGTTACGGTATTTTCCGTTTCCTTATCGAATATTTGCGTAACGATAGCCGCGGCGGATTTATCCCCGGCGTTTCGCCCTCGCAATTTTGGTCGATTTGTATGGTCGTTGCAGGTATCGGCTTAATCTTCCTCGTGGAATACCTTTGGAAACTTCGAAGAAAAGAAGAGGTTATCAAGGCGATAGAAACGTTCTTGGAAGGAGAACCGACGGACGAAAACGTTGAAAACGTAGCGGAAAAAGAAGAAGTAGAAGAAAAAATAGAAGAAACGCCCGTTCAAACGGCGGAGATAGAGGAAGAGAAATGAGAAATCTTACTTTGTTGACCGATTTGTATCAGCTTACGATGGGGTATGGGTTCTATCGTCAAAAGAAACACGAAGAAGAGGTCGTTTTCGATTTGTTCTTCCGTAAAAACGCATTGATTACCTATTCCCTCTTTGCAGGGCTTGAACAAGCGATGGACTATTTGCTTAATTGGCGTTTCGACGAAGAGGATATCGAATATTTGCGTTCGTTGCACCTTTTCGACGAGGACTTTTTAAGCTATTTGAAGAATATGAAATTCACGGGCGACGTGTACGCTGTAAAAGAGGGTACGCCCGTGTTCCCCGGCGAGCCGATTTTGACGGTGAAAGCGCCTTTAATCCAAGCGCAGTTTGCGGAAACGGCGTTACTTAACATTATCAACCACCAAACGTTGATTGCGACGAAATCGTCTAAAATTTGCCGTGCGACGGCAGGCAAAGGGGTGGTTATGGAGTTTGGCTTACGCAGAGCGCAAGGCCCTGACGCAGGCATCAACGGTGCGCGCGCGGCGATTATCGGCGGTTGCGCCTCCACCTCCAACGTGATTGCAGGACAAAAATTC
>JAZRSE010000070.1:0-3741 GCA_045651305.1 Candidatus Scatosoma sp.
TTCCTAAGACCGCTTGGCCTTCCGACTTGGCAAGGGCCTGCTTGGGCGAACTCGTTATTTGAGGACAATGCCGAATTTGGGTTTGGTATGCGCCTTGCCTACGATATAAAAAAAGACACCGATAAATCGGTGTGGATAATCGGCGGCGACGGCTGGGCGTACGATATTGGATTTGGCGGATTGGACCACGTTTTATCCTCGAATTTGAACGTAAATATTTTGGTGCTCGATTCGGAAGTGTATTCCAACACGGGCGGACAACTTTCCAAAGCAACGCCAATCGGCGCGGCGGCAAGGTTTGCACGCACGGGCAAAAAAAGCAGGAAAAAAGATTTAGGCTTAATTGCCCTCACCTATAAAAACGCCTACGTTGCGCAAGTGTCCTTGGGCGCAAACAAACAACAGCTTATCAACGCGTTTATCGAGGCAGAAAAATTCAACGGTCCCTCACTTATCATTGCATATACCCCCTGCATTTCGCACGGGTTTAACATGCAAAATAGCGTGGAAGAGGAAAAATTGGCGGTGGATACGGGGCATTGGATTTTATACCGATACAACCCCAAAGCAAAAGAGGAAAACAAGCCCGTCTTTGTCTTGGATAGCAAAGCCCCCACCAAGCCGTTAAGCGAATTTTACGCAAACGAAAATCGTTTTTCTTCCCTTTTGCGCGCCCAACGAGAACAAGCGGAAGAAATGCTACGCCAAGCGGAAAGCGACGCCAAAGAACGCTTTGATTTTTATCAAAAGTTATCTACGCTATTCAATGCTTAAAACAAAAAAGCCAAGGAAATCCTTGGCTTTTCTATCGTTAATTAAGAACCACCAAAACGCCTTCGCCAATACCCAAATCAAGGGTTAAAGAAGATGCGTTAAAGCCGCTTTGTTTTACGCCTTGGCGTATGCAGTAACCGTTTACCGATTGAGCGAACTGCAAGTTAACGCCGCCCGTTTTCGTCGTCGAGTTATTCACGACGTACAACGCCGTCTTGCCGTTGTAATCGAAACAACCGATAACCGCGTGATGCGCGGAGACGGAAGTAAGCTGTTTATAACTGTTCAATACGTCCCCCGTTGACGGAGTCATCTTTCTCGTCGTTCCGTCGTTAAGCGCAGGCATTTGCCCCGCGAAGATAACACCCTCGTTTTTCGCGCACATCAACACTTCGTCCACCGCTTGAATTTGCTTATTGGCAAGAAGAGTGCTTTCATATACGGAAGATACGCGCGAACCGTCCTTGAAGAAGAGGGAGGCGTAGAAATGTTCGCTTGACGTACTGTTCCACGGCTCCATACCGCAGAAATACTCTATACCCTTTGCGCCGTACGCCAAACAGGTGTTGACGTTCCAAAGCAATTCGCCTTGCGAGGGCAAGCGTTGGCCTACGTCCCAAGCGCACGTTTGTACAAACGTCCAAAAAGGCACGTTAGCGTCAAGCGCAGTTTTTCTTATCACGGACAAATTTTCAAAATATCCGTCTTTGAGTTTACTTCCCTCGCCTACCATTGGATAGAAATCGTAGGAAAGCACTTGGGGCTTATAAATACGCATATAATCCGCCAAGTAGTTTGCGTACGTGTAATTTTTATACACTTCCCAATTCGTTTCCGCATAAGCGCCTGCTTGGTAGTTATACAATACGTCGCACCCTGCCCAATTTGGTAACAAATTGCAATAATACAAATAATCGTCCGCGTTTTCGCCAAGAGCGTTGCTAAACGTTTCCCTTGCCGTTGCCATATGACTGAACGCCTTATACCCAGGCTCGTCCACCATAGAAACACCTAAAAAGCTAGAATATTTCGTAAGCTCGCTTAAAAGTCTTTTTTGATTATTGAGGTTGGACGACGTTTCAAAGTGTGCGTTCGACCATCTTGAAAGGTATGCGATGTCGTATTTTTCGCAAAGCTCTAACGTCGCCTTTTCGGCGGCAATATCGCCGTTGATATAATTATACAAACCGAAAAGGAAATTAACGCCCAACTCGTTATAATCGCTTAAAACCTTATCGTAATTATACGTGTAACCGTATTTTCCGCTAGGCGGCAAGCCGTTGTATGCGCCGATAGGCATCGTCGTATAGTCGGTTTGCGGCAACCAATAGGAGCCGTACGTTTGACGGGTAACCGTCGTTTCCGCAGGCGGTTGGTTTCCTTGGTTGTTATCCCCTTGATTATCGTCGCCTTGGGTGTTATCGTCTTGCGAAGTGGAATAGGTGATAGGCGCAGACCAATTACTGGAAAGATATTCTTCCTCGTCGCCCAACGCCTTTACGTACAACGTTTCGCCCTCGTTGAGCGTAACGCTTGTTGCAGGCGTGAAGATTTCCACGCCGCTTTGACCTATTTTATACATATAGCCGATTGCATTTGCAACGGGCGACCAAGTAACCACGTTTTCGTTAATCGTTAACTGCGGAACAAGTAGCATCGTGCCTTCCGCATTATCGCCGCCCTGCTCGTTTCCGCCGTTTCCGCCGCCTTGATTGGAATTTCCCTGACCGCCGTTTCCGTCTTGCGTAGGAGGATTGGTTTGTCCGCCATCATCGCTTACGTCGTTGTTGCAAGCAAACAAAGGAAATGCCATCAACATTGCAAGCAGTATTGAAAGAGTCTTTTTCATTATTTTCTCCATTGAGTTCTTTATCGCACAAAGTATAAATACTTCTTTTCTTCTTATTATTTATTCAAAATAGACACGGCGTCGCCTATCGTTTTTTCGTAAGCCTCTCTGCCGTATTTATCCACTTCGGCTTTATCTTTGGGGCCGTGCGTCAAGCAACCTGCGCCACCGATACAACCGCCCACACAAGCCATACCCTCGATAAAATTGCCGTCTAAAAGATTTTTCTTCTTTAAGAAAAGCGCCTTTTTGCATTCTTCAATACCGTCGCAAGGAACGGCTTTCAAAGCAAAATCAATATTTTGTTCTTTCAAGCCTTGCGCAATCGCGTCGGAAAGCCCACCCGAACGGGCAAATATACGTCCAAAATAGGAGGCGTTGTCCAAAACGCCCTCCGCAAGCGTGGTGATATCAATATCACGGCTATCGAAAAGCGCCTGCAATTCCTCAAACGTCAAAACGACGTCGACGTACTCTTTAACGCTATCCAACTGCGCCTCCGCTTTCTTTGCCGTACAAGGCCCGATAAACACGACTTTTGCCGTCTTATCAAGTTCCTTAATGTACTTTGCAAGCGTTGCCATAGGCGAAAGATTATGCGATACGTAAGGCAACAGCGTGGGGTATTCCTTTTGAACGTACGAAACGAACGCAGGACAGCAAGAACTCGTTAAAAATCCCTTTTCCGCAAGTTCTTTCGATTCCGCTTGCGCTACCATATCCGCGCCGAGCGCCACCTCTATCGTCGTATAGAAACCAAGTTCTTTTAAGCCCGTAATCACCTGCCCAAGCTTTGCGTAGCTAAATTGGCTGGATACGGAGGGAGCAACCATTGCGTACACTTTATAGTTTTTATTTTCGCCGCTATTTTTAATTAAATCAATCGCGTCCAAAATAAACGATTTATCCATCAACGCGCCAAACGGGCATTGATAAACGCACGCGCCGCATTGAATACATTTTTCGTCGTTAATCTCCGCCGTGTTGTCCTCTTTAATGGAAATCGCCTTTACTTTACAAGCGATTTGGCAAGGACGTTTGCGGTCGATAATAGCCGAATAAGGACAAACCTTTGCGCATTGTCCGCATTGGATACATTTCGATTTATCAATATGCGC
>JAZRSE010000071.1:0-1789 GCA_045651305.1 Candidatus Scatosoma sp.
GGTATTAAGTTCAGCAACGGTTCGGCGCTTACGATCGACGACGTACTCTTCAACTTGTACGTTTATCTCGACCCGTTGTATATGGGCTCGGCTACCATCTACTCGACGAAGATTCAAGGCTTGAACGCATATCGTACGCAAAGCCCTGATGCGAGCAACGATTCCGCTACGAACGTAAAAGAAGGTTTCTATACGGTTGCGGATATGCGTATTAGATACGTGCTTGGTAAATTCTGCGGCGTAGAAGATACCGGTTACGAAACGCAAGACCAAGCGACGATTGATGCAGACTTCGCTCTTGCAAAGACGCTCTTTATGGAAGAAGTAAACTCCGACTGGACGGCAAACGTTGGTTCTTTGGAAAGCTATGAAAAGGAATTCAACTTTACGGAAGATTGGGAAATTTACTACTACAACGCAGGTCTTGTTAAGATTGAATACGAAATGACGGGCAACGGTTCTTACCAAGCAATGAAAGATGCTGACGGTAAGTATATCACGACGCTCGACAAAAAGAACTCTGACGATACCGATATGGGTGAAGTATATAAGACGGAAATGGCGGCTGCGCTCAATGGTCTTACCCCTGGTACGGACGCGTATAATAACGCAATGAAGAGCAAGGCGATTTCTACCGTATACGAAACGTACGTTAACGAAGATTTGAATACGATGGACGACGACGTATTGAAATATTGGGCAACGGGCGACAAACTTCGTGAAGATATCGCGGCGCAACTTTTGGACGAATACTATGAAGAATTGAAGACTGGTTCCGACGGTATGCCCGTTAAGAATATTAGCGGTATTTCCACCTACCACACCAATTCGTTTAGCGGCGGTAAAATGCGTAGCACGTTGGACGCACAAGGCCACGACGTATTGAAGATTGTTATCGACAATGTTGACCCGAAAGCAATCTACAACTTCTCGTTCACGGTTGCTCCTATGCACTACTATGCTGACGGTAACAGCGCTGCTGGCGGCAAATACGACGATTACTATACGAAAGCAAACCGTACGACCAACTTTGGCGTAGCGTTTGGTGAAAAGGACTTCTTCGACAAAGTATTGCAAGCTCCTGAAAAATCGGGTTTCCCCGTAGGCGCAGGCGCATATATGGCTTGGTCGAGAGAGGACGGCGCATCGAAAAATGCCGATACGTTCTGGAACAACAACATCGTATACTATAAGCGTAACGATAATTTCCACACCGTTGGTAAAGAAATTGAAAACGCAAAGATTAAATATCTTCGTTATCAAGTAATCAACTCCAACCAACTTATGAACGCGCTTGCGGCAGGTACGGTACACTTCGGTACGCCTAACGCATCCGCTAAGAATATTGAAGAACTTGGTAAATATAGCCAACTTAGCCGTAAAGAGGTAGAAACGAACGGTTACGGTTACGTAGGTGTTAACGCGAAGTACGTTGCGGATATCGCTATTCGTCGTATCATTATGAGAACGATGAACTTGGACGACCCGAAAGCATACTACGGTTCCAACTCCTCTAAAATTTATCGTTCTATGTCCTTGACGTCTTTGTACTATCCTGCACGTAACGCTGATGGCGACCCTGATATGCAAGGTAACAAAGTGTTGGAGGCTTACAAAGGCAACCAATACGGCGAAGGCGATTTGACCTACTACGGCGACGTTAACAACACCGATATAACGGGTGTTGACGATTACGACTATGCAGTTCAAGCAATCAATGACGAACTTGACGCATTGGGCTACGTAATGAGCGGTGACGTTCGTCAAAAGGGCGAAAATAGATTGGAAT
>JAZRSE010000072.1:0-10386 GCA_045651305.1 Candidatus Scatosoma sp.
AATAGCCACCGTTTACAGCCGCCGCCGTCGCGCAGGCAAGTTGCAAACCCGTAACGGCAATCGTTTGTCCAAAACCGATGCGCGCCAAATCGCAAGCACGCACCGCTTTTTCGGGCATCAACAGTCCGTACGCCTCGCCGCCGTAATCAATCCCCGTCTTTTGTCCAAAGCCAAAAGCGGAAAGATAATCGTAAAACGTTTCCCTGCCAAGCGAGAGCGCCATATCCGTAAAACAGGGGTTACAACTGTTATTGAGCGCCTCGCCAAGCGTTTGATTGGCGTGTTTGCCGTTTGCGTGGTTGTTCCAACACTTTACCTTCGTCCCGTCCACGTTTCTCGTCCGTGAACTTGAAAATACGTAATTTGGCGAATACGCTTTGCGGTTCCCCTTATAATATTCCTCCAAATTCGCCGCCGAAGTGATTATCTTAAAAGTCGAGCCCGGCTCGTAAACGTCGCAAACGATGGTATTTCTCGAAAGTTTATTCAAAAGCGCGGTGTCTTCTCTTGGCACTTCGTTTAGATTGAACGAAGGATAATTCGCCATAGCAAGCACTTCAAAATTGGTGACGTCTAACACTATACACTCGGCGGAAACGGGCGAAGAACTATCCACGACCTTGCCAAGCGCACTTTCCACGATTTCTTGTATCCCGTAATCTATCGTGAGCTGTAAATTATAGCCGTTTTCGGCAGGCAGGTATGCGGCGACGCTATTTTCTATCTCAATCCCAACCAAATCCGTTTCGTATAGAAGTTCTCCATTTTTACCCGACAAATACTCCTCGTAATACTTCTCTACCCCCGTCGTACCCACGTTGTCAATCGACGTAAAACCAAGCACTTGGCAAAGGGTGTCGCCCTTGGGATAGGCGCGTACGTTGTCACGGGAATAGTACACGCCGTCTATGCTAAAAGAAGAGAGTTTCTCCACGGCGGTTTTCGTTAAACGCTTTGCTATCGTAATTTCCGACGCCTTTTTCCTGGTGAGTTTTTCATAGACTTCGCTCTCTTCCAATTCAAGCGACTGCGCGAGCAGTTTTGCCGTGTTCTCCTTATCCTTAACGGCATTGGAACGGGCAAATACGGTGTACGCCGACGTATTATCCGCAAGCACGACGCCGTTTCTATCCGTTATCTTACCCCTTTGCGCCACGATAGGTATTTCCCGTGTCCATTGGTCAAGTGCGCGATAGTTCAATTCTTCCTGCCAAATCACCTGTATATAGAAAAATCTACCTACCAAAACGCAAAAAAGCGTTGCAAGCGCAATCGTCACCGCAAGCAACCTCTTTTTCAAAACGGACACCGAATATTCTTGGGACGTACGCCTTTTATTCGACATCTATCCACCTCCAAAGCGCAATTTATATATTTTATTATTCCGCCGTGGAAATGATAACTATATACAAAAGAAAAAAGATTACCCTTTACCGAGTAATCTTTTTCTTATTTATGTTTTAGGACTTTATTAGCCCCTTATCATACCTTTTTCTTGCGCGTATTTCATAATCGTTTCTTCGCTGGTTGCCGCCTCGATTTGCGCTTGCAAATCCGCGTTTTCCTGCGTGAGCGTTTGTTCTTGTTCTTGCAAATTTTGCAAACGCACGTTGTTGCGCTTAATGATACCAGAGTTAATGCCGATAATAGAGAGCATTACCGTTGCCGTAGCCGCAACCGCCATCAAAAGTTTCTTTGCCATAGGCGAGAAGGTGTATTGCGTTTCGCTTGCAACCGACGCTTGGGTAGGCGCATATACTTCTACGTGCATAGGAGCGATAGGCGCAGGCGCAACGACGCTTGCAACCGCCTCCCCTTGCATATTATTGAACTTTTCACTCGTAAACACAGGCGTTTCCGTGCGTGCTTGTACAAATTCCGTAATTTGAGGCATTTGTTCCATTGCAGGCGCATTTACGTATGCAGGCGCTTCGGGCGCAAAGACAGACGCGCGAGCTTGGTGGGCATAATTATTTCCCGCAATCGACGCGAATTGTTCCGCTTCCGCATCTTGCAATCTACGATAGCGTTCTTTAATCATTGCGTTGTGTTCTTCCGCAATTTTTTGTGCGTTCATCGTTTGTACTCTTTCAAGTTCAGCCGTAAATGCCATTTTTGTGCCTCCGTATTTCCTACACCGCCCTCTCGGCGATTATATTCTCTCCGCAATACGCAATTTTGCGCATTTGCTCCTCGAATTATCGTTTAATTCTTCTTCACACGCCGTAATCGGCTTTTTCGTGATTATCCTTATCTCCGGTTTCTTTCCACATACGCATACGGGAAAACTCGACGGACATCTACAAGGATTTTCTAAATATTTGAACGCCTCTTTCACTATCCTATCTTCCAACGATTGGAAGGTGAGGATAACGATACGTCCACCTACTTTTAATCTTCTCGTCAACGATAAAGTCAGTTCGTACAAGCCGTCCAACTCGTTATTGACCTCTATTCGCAGCGCTTGGAAACTCTTTCTTTCACAAGGCGCTCCAAAACGGAATTTTGCAGGGATATTGTTGCGGATGATTTCCGCGAACTCTCCCGACGTTTTCAAAGGTTTTTCCGCACGAGCTTTTACAATGCCACGCGCAATTTGTTTTGCAAACGTTTCTTCGCCGTACATTTTTAATATCCGCGCGAGTTTGTCCTCCGAATACGTATTTAAGATGATTTCCGCCGTAAGCGGCGCGTTTCTATCCATACGCATATCGAGCGGCGCGTCCGCCATACGATAGGAAAAGCCCCTTTCCTCATCGTCGATTTGGTGGGAGGAAATGCCAAAATCGAGTATTGCTCCGTCGATTCTATCAATCTCCGCCATATCGAAAACGCGTTCGTAATCTTTATAATTGGATTTGAAAATTTGAAACCTGCCGTCAAAGGGTTGCAAACGCTTGGTTGCCGCCGCAATCGCCTCGTCGTCCAAATCGGTAGCAATCAATCTCCCGTTTGGCGAAGTGCGTTTCAAAATCTCGTAAGAGTGTCCCCCGCCACCTACCGTGCCGTCAAACCAAACGCCGCCCTCTTTCAAGTTCAGCCCTTGCATACATTCTTCCAGCATAACGGGTTTATGCGAAAACTCTAACATCGTTAAATCCCCAATTTTTTCAATTCAGCGTCGTAGTCAACGCCTTCAATATATTCATAGTATCTTTCAGCCGCCCAAATCTCCACACGCTTACCTCTACCCAAGGTAACGACGTTCTTGTGGATGCCAGCCATCTTTTTGAGCGCGGACGGAAGAGTTACACGCCCTTGCCCGTCTTCTTCTGCGGAAAAGATGTTCCCAAAGAATAACGTGGACGCCTCGCTCGATTCCGAAATGCCCTCCTCCGACAAACTGCTAATCGTGTCGTCGAGCAAATCGTCGCTCATTACGCAAATACAACGGTTCATACCGCGGAAGAAACTGTACGTTTTTTCGCCGTGTTCCCCCGTCAATTCCTTCTTGAATTTTGAGGGAATACGCAATCTGTTTTTGTCGTCTAACTGGTGTTCGAATACGCCTTTGAACATTTTTGTATTACCTCCTTTTCCAAGCGTTAACGCGCAAAATATATGCGTGATATTATTATACACCCACTTTTAACCACTTGTCAACACTTTTGAGCAAATTTTTTCCAATTTTTTTGAAAATTTTGGGATTTTTAACCACGCCGTTGCATTATTTTGCGAACATTTGTTCGAAAACGGACATATTTTGATGTTTTTCGCCTCCAATGAACCAGTTTTTGGGTGGTCGAGCCGTAGTCACGAGTGGTTGCTCGTCCCTACAATTAGCCGAAAATGGCGAGGTATTTCGCCCGACGAGGGTGTCGTAAAGGCGATTTGCTATCCCTAAATTGCCGTCGAAAACGGGGCAGGAATAGCGCGATTCAATTTGCTTTTTGATATAGACGTAATGGGTGCAACCAAGCACCACCGAGGTCGGTTTTTCCTCGGGCAAATACCCCTCGTATCGAAAGGAAAAATCAAGCACGTTTTTCTCGATTATTTCCGCCAAATTCGACGAGGGTTTGTTTATGAATTCCACGCCCGGATAAAGCGTTTTTGCACGGTTGCAAAGGCGGATAAAGCGCTCGCTTTTGCCCGTTGCGTTCGTCGATAAAACCAACACTCGTCCCCCGTTTTTTGCCGCGGGTAACACCGCAGGCTCCGCCCCTATTATTGGGAAAGGATACTTTTCACGCAAGCGTTCTATACAAACGGCGGTGGCTGTATTGCAAGCAATTACCGCCGCGCTTACCTCTAAACACGCAAACAAAGCAAACGCCTCGTCTACGTAAGAAAAGATACGCTGGGGCGGTAAATTGCCGTACGGCGCACGCGCATTGTCGCCAAAATAATAAAAATCCCCCCAAGGAATTCGACGTCGGCACTCGTCAAAAACCGTAAGTCCGCCTATCCCACTATCAAAAAAAGCTACGCCCCCGTGAGGAATTTGCATTTTTTACACCCCGTAAAGAAAAAATTTTTAATTTTTAGCTTTTTTCCCGTTTTTTTACCCTAAAAACAGTTTACTTTCCAAAGAATTTATGCTAAAATAATCTACGCAATTGAATTGGTGCAAGAAAAAAAATATCGGAAATACAAGGAGAATTACTTATGCCTAATATTAAATCCGCAAAGAAAAGAGTTTTGGTTATCGAAAAGAAAACGATGCAAAACAAAGCAATCAAATCCGCTTTGAAAACGCAAGTTAAGAAATTCCTCGAAGCCGTAAACGCAGGAAACAAAGAAGAAGCAACGAAGCTCTTCCCCGAAACCGTTTCCGCAATCGACTCCGCGGTTACCAAAGGCGTTATCCATAAGAACAACGCAAACAACAGAAAGGCAAAGCTCGCAAAGAAACTCGCTGCTTTGAACTAATCGAAAAAAGAAAAAATCATATTATTATATGAAGGTCTGCCTTTGGGCAGACCTCTTTTTCGTGTGTAAGAGTTCCCCTCTCCGCCCTTGCGCTATCCACCTTTTCCCCAACTTTGCTATTCACCGAAAAAAAGTTGTTCGTTTGGCAAAAAATATTTATAAAATCCCTTTCAAACGTTTGACATACGCGCGTCCATATTTTATAATAAAGCCGTATTAAGTTTATTTTCCCTAAACTTTGCGTTTATTTTTAACAAACTCTTTCAAAAAACACTTTTACAAAGCCAAAAGTTTACAATTACTAAACTTTATAGTGTTGAAAGGGCGTTTTGGAGATTATTTATGGAATTAGGCGTAAAAATTAAACAAATGCGAAATCAGCTGGGATTGACACAGGAAGAGCTTGCAAACCGCTGCGAATTGACGAAAGGTTACATATCGCAGTTGGAAAACGACCTCAACAGCCCCTCTATCGCTACTTTGACGGATATTTTATCCGCTTTGGGGAGCAACCTTTCGGAATTTTTCCGCGAAGAAACGGAAGAAAAGGTCGTTTTCACCAAAGAAGAGTTCTTTGAAAAGGATTCGGACGGGGTCAAATGGCAATGGCTTATCCCCAACGCGCAAAAGAATATGATGGAACCCGTGCTTATCGAATTGACGGAAGGCGTTTCCACGGCAGGCGATATCCCCCACGAAGGCGAAGAGTTTGGGTACGTGCTCGAAGGAAAAATCGCCATTGTTTTGGGCAACAAGCATTATCCTTGTAAAAAGGGCGAGGCGTTTTATTATCCTGCAAACAAGCCGCACTCCATCGTCAACAAAGGCAAGACGAAAGCCAAGTTCTTGTGGGTTTCCACACCCCCTAATTTTTAATAATCGACTTTTCTATATTACAAATGATTTCTTTTGGGAGAAAATATTATGGCAAACAAGCAAAACGAGTATAAAATCATCGAGCTTAAAGAAGTATGCAAACAATTCGACGGCGTTACCGTTGTAGAGAATATGAATTTATACGTACGAAAAGGTGAATTTATCACCTTCCTCGGCCCGTCCGGTTGCGGCAAGACGACCACTTTGCGTATGATTGCAGGGTTTGATATGCCCACCAGCGGACAAATTTTACTTAACGGCGAAGATATTAGCAATCTTCCCCCCAACAAGCGTCCCGTTAATACCGTATTCCAAAAATACGCGCTCTTCCCCCACCTCAACGTCTTTGAAAACGTTGCGTTCGGCTTGAAACAAAAGCGCATCGAAACGACGTACGTGGATAAAAAAGGCAGAGAGAAAGTACGCTTTGAAAAGCTCCCCAAAGAAATTATCGCTGAAAAAGTGAAAAAAGCGCTTGAAATCGTAGATTTGAGCGGCTTTGAAAAACGCAGCATTTCCACCCTTTCGGGCGGTCAACAACAACGTATCGCCATTGCACGCGCTATCGTCAACGAGCCTGAAATTTTGCTCCTCGACGAACCGCTTGGCGCGCTCGATTTGAAAATGCGTAAGGAAATGCAATTAGAATTAAAAGCAATGCACAAGAAATTGGGCATCACCTTTATCTACGTCACGCACGACCAAGAAGAGGCGCTCACTATGTCCGACACCATCGTCGTTATGGCGGACGGCGTTATCCAACAAATCGGCACGCCTGAAATGATTTATAACGAGCCGAAAAACACCTTCGTTGCCGACTTCATCGGCGAAAGCAACATCTTCTCGGGCGTTATGCCCAAAGACGGACAAGTGCGTTTTTGCGGCAAATCGTTCGCCTGTCTTGACGGCGGCTTTGAAAAGGACGAACCCGTTGACGTCGTTGTTCGTCCCGAGGATATCGAAATTCTCCCCCACGACGCGGCGACTTTGAAAGGCAAAGTCACCTCCGTTGTTTTCAAGGGTATGCACTATCAAATCCTCGTTCAATGCGGAAGATACGAAATAGAAATTCAAAGCACGCAAGCGCCTAACGTTGGCGAGGCGGTGAGCTTATCTATCAAACCCGACGGTATACACGTTATGAAAAAGGTATTCCGCGTAAATCGTTTCAACGGCGTTATCACCAAGTACAACACCGTGGAATTTGGCGACGGCGAATACGAGTGCGACGTTACGCAATTGTATCCTGGCAGTCACCTTGACGAGGAAGGGTATTTGATTACCGCAAAAGGCGAAAAGATTGATTTGACGGACACGGAAGTAAACGTTGAAGTAGGTTTGCACGATATCGTTATGAGCGACAACCTCGACGAGGGCGGCGCAAAAGGCAATATCATCTCCCTTATTTACAAGAGTGAATACTATCGTTATATCGTACGTACGGAAAACGAAGAAGATTACGTACTTGCTTGCGAAGATTTGTGGAACGAAAACGACCTCGTTAGCCTGATTATTCCCAAAGAAAAAATCAAACTTTCGTTGAAAGTTACGGAGGGCAAAAAACAATGACGAAAAGCAAGTTCCGCCCCCGTTTTTCGAGGAAAATGCTGGCGATACCCTACGGCTTGTTTTTAGCGTTTTTCGTCGTCGTTCCTCTTTTCATTATATTATATTATGCGTTTACGGACACAAACGGCTCGTTTACCTTTGAAAATATCAAAATCTTTTTCAGCGGTAGCGGCGGCGACAGTTTCTTTCAAACGGCACGTTTTAAGACGATTGTACAAAGTTTGTTCATCTCTTTAACCAGCACGCTCGTTTGTCTTCTTATCGCCTATCCCGTAGCGTACATTATCGCCAACTGCAAACTGAAAAACAAGTTCGGTTTGTTGCTTTTGTTCATCGTTCCTATGTGGGTAAATTTCGTACTCCGTATCAACGCATTGAAAGAACTTTTAGAGTGGATTGGCATTTACAATAAACCCGGTTGGAATATCTTTAACACCATTTTAGGTATGGTTTACGATTTCCTCCCCTTTATGATTATGCCTATCTACACGACGATTATCAAAATCGACAAAAGCTATTTAGAGGCGGCAAAAGACCTTGGCGCAACGCCTGCAAAAGCTTTCTTGAAAGTCACCCTCCCCCTTTCCAAAGCAGGGATTATGAGCGGCGTTTCAATGGTATTTTTGCCCTCGATGACCAACTACGTCGTATCCAATTATATGACGTTTAACCACACCAAAATCATCGGCTCGTTCATAGACGAGTGTTTCAAAAACGATTTATGGAATATCGGCTCGGTAACCGCGTTATTGCTCCTTACCCTGATGTTTGTCATCACTTGGGCGACGGGCGGTTTTGATACGCAATCGCAAACGAATACGAGAGGTGCGTCGTTATGGTAAAAATAAGAACTTCCTTAAAATGGTTATTCGTAGGATTGATTATCCTCTTTATTTACGCGCCGATTTTACTGCTTACCATTTATAGTTTCAACGCCTCCGAAACGATTAGTTCTTGGAACGGATTTAGCCTTGAACACTATAAATACTTCTTCGATATGAACAACCAACCTTTGCCTATCGTTTTACAAACGATTGCTTTGGCGATTGTGGTTGCCGCCCTTTCCACCGTGCTTGGTACGGTTGGCTCTATCGGTATTTTCTATTCGAAAAAACGCGCGGCGAATACTTTGAGCAGCATCAACCAAATTCCCGTTATCAACGCAGAAGTGGTCACCGCCATTTCCTTTGCGTTCCTTGTCGTAGCTATCGGCTTACCCAAATCTTCCTACGTTCCCCTTGTCGTTGGGCAAATGGTGCTTTGCACCCCGTTCGTAGTGCTTTCGATTATCCCTAAATTAAAACAAATGGACAATAATTTGTACGAGGCGGCGCTCGATTTGGGCGCAACCCCTGCAAAAGCGTTGTTCTCCGTTATTATCCCGCAAATTTTGCCGGGGATTATTTCCGGATTCTTGCTCGCAATGACGCTCTCGCTTGATGATTACGTAATTGCGGAATACACGAAACCGAACACTTTTGACACTATTAGCACGCATATCTACTCCCTTTCCAAGGGCAGTACGACAAACACGATTAAATCGTCCTATTGGGCGTTTACGGCAATCATCTTCTTGATTATCGTTGTTGCCGTTATCGTTATGAATATCCGCGCAAATAAAAAGGCAGGGAAAAGACAATGACAGCTAAAAAATATATCGCCATAGGCGTTGCCGCCGCTATTGCCCTTTCCGCAACCGTTACCTTAATCGTTTGCCGTGATACCCGCCCCGTCCTTAAAGTGGCTAACTGGGCGGAATACATCGACGGCGGCGACGAAGACAGCGAAATGATTCACGCCTTTGAAGAGTGGTACAAAGAACAAACAGGCAAAGAAATTCGTGTAGAATACTGCACGGCAAGCGACAATGAAACGTTATATACGATGATGAAAATGGGCGACAGTTTCGATTTGGTTTGCCCCTCGGAGTATATGATAATGAAACTTGCCAAAGAGGGTTATATCCAAAAATTACCCACGTCTTTCTTTGACACCTCTATCGAAACAAACTACTACGCAAAATACGCCTCCCCCTATATCAACGAAACGTTTTTCAGTAACCATATCGACGAAGAAAAAAGCGCGTCGTGGGGCGAATACGCCGCAGGGTATATGTGGGGAACAACGGGGTTTGTGTATAATCCCGAACTTGTCGACGAAAACGACGTAAAAAGTTGGTCTATTTTCACAAACACCAAGTACGCGCACAAAATTACCGCTAAAAACAATATCCGCGACACCTATTTCGTCGGTCTTGCTATGTTGTATGAAAACGAACTGCTCGCCTTGAAAGCGGAATATGAAAGCGGAAACATCACTCTCGCTCAATACCAAGAACAATTATCGCTTATTATGAACAAAACGGACGAAGACACGATGAACAAAGTTAAATCGGTGTTGATGTCCATAACCGATAATTTGTACGGTTTTGAAACGGACGAGGGCAAAAACGACACGATTGCAGGAAAAATTACCGTAAACTATCAATGGAGCGGCGACGGCGTGTACGTTATGGACTATGCCGAGGGTGCAGACGAAGAAAACCCTATCGAAAACCCTATCACGCTCAATTACGCTATCCCCGAATCGGTAAGCAACCTTTGGTTTGACGGTTGGACGCTAACAAAGAACTGTAAAGACGTAGAGGCGGCAACGATGTTTATCAACTTCCTCTCCCGTCCCGACAACGCCGTAGCGAATATGGAATATATCGGCTATACCAGTTGTATCGCAGGCCCTACCGACCCCGAAGACGAGTATTACGAATATATTTTCGAAAACTACGTACAAGAATATTACAGCGCGGAAGAGGACGACGACACGGCAACCCTTTACGATATTAGCTATTTCTTCGGCGAAGGACACACCTTGCTCGTGCCTGCCGAACAGTTGAATAGACAACTCTTCGCGCAGTACCCCACCCAAGAAACGCTTGCCCATTGTGTAGCAATGCGCCCGTTTGAAGGCATGGCAAATACCCGCGCCAATATGATGTGGAGCGACATTACCTTCCTTTAATAGAAAAACATTAAAAACACCACCCAATTGAAGTCGGATCGTAGCCATGTC
>JAZRSE010000073.1:0-4653 GCA_045651305.1 Candidatus Scatosoma sp.
GGAATATTGGAAGTCTTGTGGCTGCGGCGTGGACGCGGAAGGCTTGGATATGAACGCGTACTTTGCGGTAGGCGAAGGTACGGGCAAACACACGGGCGGCACGGCAACGACGACGCAACAAGCTACGTGCGAAACCTGCGGACAAAAATACGGCGATTTGCTTTTGACGCAAATCACGGTTTCGTCGGTGACGAGCGGTTATACCCGTTACGATTTGGGTACGCCGTTTGCGCGTAAGACGGAAGGTTTTGGTACGCAATTCGATACCTGTATCGTTGAAAAACAAAACGGTTTGAGCGAGGAAGAGTGGCAAATTCAAGTAAACGCTCTTAAAGAGATGAACTTGCAAAACGTGCGTATTCGTTTCTATCCCGAAATGTACGAAAGAGGCAACGACGACAACAATCCGTACAACTTTGATTATAGCAGCGCAAACGTTGATTTCAACTCGATTGAAATGAACTACTTGTATCAACTTTTGGACGCGTTTGAAGAAAACGGCGTCAAGGTGGATTTGAGTTGGTATGGTTGTCGTACGACGTTCAACTCCGAAGACGGCAAGGTAGACGGCAGTTGGCTTGGCGGTACTACGCGCGAGAATAATAGCAACTGGATGGTTGCGCCTTGGAAGACGAGCAACCCCAACGAGGAATACGCGGAATCGGTTGTAGCTTGCTTGAACTATCTTATCAACGTAAAGGGTTACACCTGCGTAAACGAATACAGTATCTTCCCCGAACCGGACGGCTTGTATAGATTAACGACGGAAAACTACGTTGCTATCGCCGATTCGATTGAAAACCGTTTGGCGGACTTGGGCATTATGGGCAAGAACAAACCGCTCTTCTCCGGCCCTGCAAGTATGGATATCGCAAACGAGAAATTAAATTCTTCGTCCGCTACGTGGGGTAACACCGCAAACGAATTTGATACGAAGTACTTGCAAAAATTCGTGAGCGGCGGACAAAGCATCTTTGAAAAGATTACCGTTTCGGCATATCCTTTCACTAATCAAACGAGCAACGCGCAAATGTTGCAAACGGCGCAAAAATACGTTGCGGTATGCAATAAGTATAATTTGAGCTGGGGTATTGCGGAATGCGGTACTTCCACAGCGACGAGCAACGTATCCAATTTGGACGCGGAAACGTACGATAGAGCAATGTTTATGGCAAGATTCTTTATCAATCTTGTCAACGGCGGTTGTACGAACATTAAGTATTTCGTATTTAGCGATTGCGGTTACGACAATACGCTTAACCAACTCGGTTTGTTCTACTTCCGTAACAAGAACTTTGCTCCCAAGCCCGTATGGTACACGTGGTCGCTTATTTGCCGCTACACCGACGTTGGCAGCGAGGTATTCCCGATAACGAGCGCGGATAGCGACGTTTGTATCACGGCGTTGAAACTTCCCGACGGTTCTTGGACGTACGTGGCGGCGAACACGGCAAGCGAGGCGAAGAAGGTGGCTATCGTCAACGGCAGAGCGGACCGCGCAAGAGCAATGAGCTTGTACGAGGTAAGACCTTCCACGGCAGGCGGCAGCGAATTGAAGGTGGTTTCCGCAAAGAGTTCGGTAAGCACGGAAAGCGGTAAAGCGGAATTCTCGATTCCTGCAAACAGCGTCGTAGTGCTTTCCAATAAGGCATAATAAAGTATAGGCTTTCCCCGCAAGCAAGGCTGCTTGCGGCGGAAAGGTTGTTTAGAAAAAACGGTTTAATGCGCTTTCCGTATGCGCAAAGCGGAAAAATATTACATATTAGAGTAGGAATTGATATGAAAAGAAATTATCCAATAACAGGCACGTTTATCGACGACGTTACGTATGATATGCCTTCTTCCAATTGGTCTGAAAAACAATGGAAAAAAGAATTTGATTATATGAAAAAATTTGGTATGGATACCATTATCGTTACGCGTGGCACGTTCTATTCGCAAAGCGTGTATCCGTCCAAATATTTCCCCACCTTGAAAAAGGAAAAGGAGGATTTCGCGCACTTTATCTTCAAAGAGGCGGAGAAGAGGGATATGCAAGTGTTTATGGGGCTTGCTATTTCCAATTTAACGTGGAACGACGGCGATGCGAAAGGGGAGCTTGAAAAGAATAAAATTTTCATCAAAGAAATGCTGGAAAGATACGAGGGAATTTCCTCGTTTAAGGGCTGGTATATCCCCCACGAAACGTGCGACGACGTGTTTAACATCAAGGACGTAATGGGCGGACTTGCCGCGCTTTGCAAGGACAAAACGCCCGATAAAAAGGTGCTTGTAAGCCCCTTCTTCCGTGGCTCGCCCATCGACGCAAAAGCGCCGCGCAGCGCAGAGGCAACGGCGGAGGTTTGGAGTGATATTTGGGCGAAAAACGGCAAGGATATTGATATTTGCGCCTTCCAAGACGGCACGGCGAGCTTGGAGGAATACCCCAAGTATTTAGAGGCAATGAAGAAGGTGTGCGAGAGTTTTGATATATCGCTTTGGGCAAACGTAGAAACGTTTGAAAGAGACGTTCGCCATATGTTCTTCCCTATTCCTTTCGATATTATGAGAAAGAGAATCGAGCTTGCGGCTCCGTACGTAGAAAAGATGATTACTTTCGAGTTTTCGCATTTTTTAAGTCCGCAGTCCATTTTTGAATCGGGAAGAAATCTCAACGGATTATACCGTAGCTATTACGGAAAAAAGAAATAAATCGAGGCTGAAATATGAACAAGAAAAAGATTTCCAAGTTAAAGCAATTTTATCACGAACATTTGCTTGATAACGTTATGCAATATTGGGTGAATTCCGATTTGATTGACAAAGAAGAGGGTGGGTTCATCACCTCCGTAGATAGAGAGGGAAAGTCGTACAACAACGATAAAAGCGTTTGGTTTCAAGGCAGATGTCTTTGGACGTTCTCCAAGCTTTGCAACACCTACGGCGTAAACGAAACGTGGGCGACGGCGGCGGATAGAGGCGCGGCGTTCATTAAAGAACATTGTATCGACGAGGACGGACGTATGTTCTTCACCGTTACGAAAGAGGGTAAACCGCTCCGTAAACGTAGATATTTCTTCTCCGAAAGCTTTTTGGTGGTAGGTTTTGCGGAATATTATTTGCTCCGTAAAAAGGAAGAGGATTTGGCGCTTGCGGAAAAGTATTTCGATTTTATGTACCAAATGTACAAAAAACCCGAAAGCGACCCTTTCAAAATTACGCCCAAGGAAAACGCAGAGGTGCGTTCGTTGCACTCCAACGCATACCCGATGGTGCTTGTAAGCTCCGCGCAAACGCTCCGTAGGGCAAACCCTGCAAACGCGGCGCATTACGACGAAATTATCAAAGACGTTATCGCGGATATGATAAACTTGCACTATAAAGAGGACTTGCATTGCGTACTTGAAAACGTAGGCCTTGACGGCAGTATTCTTGACAACCCTACGGGCCGCACGATTAACCCTGGGCATACCATTGAAAACTCTTGGTTCTTGATGAACTATGCAAACAACGTGGGCGATAAAGAGCTTTTGGATAAAGCACTCAATATGTTGAAATGGTCGTTGGATTGGGGCTGGGACAAGGAAAACGGCGGTATGTTCTACTTCGTAGACGTGTACGGCAGACCTTGCGAACAGCTTGAACACGATATGAAACTTTGGTGGGTTCATAACGAGTGCTTGATTGCGCTTTTGACGGCTGTGCACTTGACAAACGACCCCGTTTTCGAGGCTTGGTACGATAAGATGCACAAGTACGTGTTCTCCCACTTCCCCGATAAAAAGTACGGCGAGTGGTATGGCTATTTGCATAGAGACGGTAGCGTTTCGCATACGCAAAAGGGTTCGCTTTGGAAAGGGCCTTATCATTTGCCCAGATGCTTGATGCTTTGCGAACAAATTTTGGGCGCAATGGAAAGCGGCGAAAAGTTGCCCGATTTGTTATAATTTTTCCATAAAAAGAAAAAAGGTTGCGAGAATTTCGTAACCTTTTTTTGCGTTCTTTTGCGTATAAATCCACCGCCTTTTTCGCAAACTATGATAAAAAGAGCAGGGCAGGTATGCGGTAAATGAAAACGGTGGAGTTTTTTAATAAGCCAAGGATAATTGCAACGGGTACGGTAGCAGGGCCGAAGGAAAGCGCAGGCGTCGTTGGGCAATACGTGGATAAAACGCTAATAGACGATAAGTTTGGGGAAAGTACGTATGAAAAAGCGGAGTGCAAAATGCTCGCTTTTGCCATTTCCAAAACGATAGAAAATTCGCCTTGGGAAGAAAAGGACGTGGATATGCTTGTGTCGGGGGATTTGCTCAATCAAATCATATCCGCAAGCTTTGCCGCACGCGATTTTGAAATGCCTTTTTTGGGGGTGTATAGCGCTTGTTCCACGATGTCGCAAAGTATGGCGATAGCCGCCGCGTTTGTAAACGCAGGGTACGCTAAAAGGGTTGTGGCGGCAACGGGCAGTCATTTCTCGTCGGCGGAGCGGCAGTATCGTTATCCGTTGGAACTTGGCAACACTCGTCCGCCCCAAGCGCAATGGACGGTGACGGGCGCAGGTGGGGTGATGATTGCCGATAACGGCAGCGACGTTGCCATTACGCACGCCACCTTTGGCAGAGTGGTGGATTTTGGGATTACCGACGTGAACAATATGGGCGCGGCAATGGCGCC
>JAZRSE010000074.1:0-6916 GCA_045651305.1 Candidatus Scatosoma sp.
GACATGGCTACGATCCGACTTGCTAGTTGTGAGTTCGATTCTCGCTGGGAGTACCATAAAAATACGGGTAGAGGTTTATCTATCCGTATTTTTTATTAGAAACGCTATAAAACGCGTTAAAAAAAGGTTAAAAACGCATTAAAGTTAAGAGGGATTGTGTTTTTCAACAAAAATCGACTTTTTCTCTAAAAATGGGTTGTATTTATTGGAAAGTTATGGTACAATAATGGTAATTCTTAATTGGAGGTAGTTTCTATGGATAATGTTGAAAAGCCTGTTGAAGAACAGGTGGATGAACAAAAAGTTTCAAAGAAACCTAACGCGTTTTTGCGTGCGGTAGGTTACGACGAAACAAAGCAAACGAAAGTTAGAACGGAAATTATTGCCGGTATCGTTACTTTCCTTGCAATGGCGTACATTTTGACGGTTAACCCTGCGCAAATTTTGGTGGGTGCAAACCAAGCGTATTGGCCGTCGGTGTTTATTGCAACGGCTCTTGGTGCTATCGTTGGTACGCTCTTGATGGCGTTCCTTGCGAGAATGCCTTTGGCGCAAGCGTCGGGTATGGGTCTTAACTCAATGCTCGGTGGGCTTATAGCCGTTTGGGCTGCGGATACGTACGGTGTGGTATTTACGATTGGACAAGCATTTATGCTCGTGCTTATCTCCGGCGTTATCTTTATGCTTTTGTCTTTGATAAAGATTAAAGGCAAAACCTTCCGCGAACTTGTATTCGACGGTATGCCCAAAGCAGTTAGAAGTGCAATTTCCGTTGGTATCGGTTTGTTCATTGCATATATCGGTTTCCAAAATGCGGGCGTTATCGTTTACAACGGTTATACCCAAATTGGTTTCGTTGACTTCACGAATTGGGGTAAGCAAGTTGTTCAAGATTTGAACCCTGCATCTTTTGCGGCGCAATCGGCAGTCGTTTGTCTTGTAGGCTTATTCCTTATCGCAATCCTTGATAAATTCAACGTAAAAGGCTCGGTAGTATTGGGTATCTTGGGTGCAACGATTGTAGGTATTCCTCTTGGCGTAACCAAGTTGTCCGTTCTTGGCGGCTCGGGCGCATCTTCTTGGAAGTTCTGGGAAAACTTTGGCAACTTCTTCTCGGGTGAGAACAGCGTATTCTTCTCGTTCACGAGCGTATTTAAGGAAGGTTTCCCCGCAGGTTCGTTGTTCACGATTATAATGGTTATTATAACGATGTGTATGATTGATATGTTCGATACGATGGGTACTATCGTAGGCTGCTGCGGTGGTAACAGAATTTTGTCGGACGAAAACAACAAACCCCGTAACTATGGCAAGATTATGATTTCCGACGCGGTTGCAACGTGTGCAGGCGCAATGCTCGGTACGTCCACGGTTACCACGTTCGTAGAATCGGGCGCAGGCGTATCCGCAGGCGGTAGAACGGGTCTTACGGCGTTCACGACGGCTTGCTTGTTCTTCCTTGCAATGTTCATTATGCCCGTATTCGAGGCGATTCCTTCGGCGGCAACGGCGGCGGCGCTCGTTTACGTAGGCGTATTGATGATGAAGAACAACATCAAAGACGTAGATTTTAGCAACGCAATCAACGCAACGTCCGCGTTCCTTACCATCGTTGTTATGGTACTTTCCTACTCGATTACCAAAGGTATCGGCGTTGGTATGATTTCCTACGTGCTTATGTCCGTAGTTGCGTACTTGGTAGAATTGGTTAAATACGCAATCACGAAGAAAGACAAGCCCGAATGGAGCGTATCCGTTGTTGCTATCGTGGTTTCCTTGCTCTTCTGCGTATATTTCTTTGTTCCCGTAGCAATCTAAATAAAATAGAATACGAAAATAAAGCCGAACCCGTTTTTGGGTTCGGTTTTTCGTTTATTTGCCTATTAAAAGTTAAAAAATATAGAAAAATTTTGCCAATTTGTCTTGAAAAAAGAGAAGAAAGGTGCTATAATATTGAAAAATCAAATTATAGAGGTTTTTTATGCAAAAGAAGGATTTGTTGCAAGCATATAATAACGGCATAAACAGAGTTTTGATTACCGAAGAGGAAATTAAAAACGAGGTGAAAAAAGCGGGCGAGGCGATAGACGCTATTTACGACGGACGTCCTATCCTGCTCGTGGGGATTCTCAAAGGCTCGTTTGTCTTTATGGCGGACGTATGCCGTGCGGTGCAAGTACCTTGTGAAATCGGTTTTATGTGCGCGAAGAGCTATTATCAAGGCACGGAGTCTACGGGCGTTGTGCAAATCACGAAAGATTTAGACCAAGATATTAGCCAATACCACGTCGTTATTTTGGAGGACATTATCGACACGGGCAGAACTCTTAACGACGTTGTAAAAATGTTGAAAGCAAGAAACCCTATTTCCTTGCGCGTTATCACTCTTTTGGATAAGCCCTCGCGCCGAATCGTTGATTTTAAGGCGGATATGTCTTTGTTTACGATTCCCGATTATTTCGTTATCGGTTACGGGCTCGACTGTGGCGAGAAATACCGCAGCTTGCCGTACATAGCCGAATATAAATGCGATTGAGCATAACGCAATCGTGGTATAATCGCGAAAAAAGGTAGAATAATTAAAAGGAGTATATATACAAATGGAAAACTACGTTATTTGTAATTGTAAACAAGTAAGCTATACGGATATTGAAAAAGCGCTTGCAAACCACAACAAAATGGAGGACGTTTTGGAGGTTTTTGCGGACGTACAACGTATCACGCATTGTTCGACGGGTTGCGGTGGTTGTCACGATAAAGTGATTGCCGTAATTTCCGAAATTATGATGGGCTAAATGAAGCGGGCGGCGAGTATTTCGTCGCTTGTTTTTTACGTAAAAAAGAAAAAACGCCGTTGACAAAACAAAGGGAAACGTGTATAATAAAAAGCGGAGAAAAGATAGGATGATAAACGCTTACGCAAACAAACTTAATATCAACGACGGCGTGCGTGCCTTTCGTAAAAATCGCAACGCCGTTTTATTGGACGTTCGCACGGAAAGCGAGTTCGCGTCGGGCTATATCCACGGCGCAATCAATATCCCTTTGCAAGAGATTGAAGAGGTGTTGGACGTAGTTCAAGGCAAAGGAACGCTTTTGTACGTGTATTGCAGGAGCGGCGTTCGTAGCGAACAAGCGGTTGGCGCTTTGCGGTATATGGGTTATACCAACGTCGTCGATTTGGGCGGTATTTTGGATTACGTAGGGGAACAGGTACGATAAAATAAAAACGGTGTTTTGCGCGTGCGTCGTCGAAATGCCGTTTTATTATAAGAGGAAAAAGGCGGCGCGGATTTAGGCGATGAGAGCGAATTGCAATACTTTTGATAAATATTCTCCGCAAGCCGAATAATAACGAACGAAAAAAATTTGATTTTTTTGAAAATTTTTACTTTCATATAGTTGTGAAAATCAAATTAATTTGTTATAATAAATTCGTAAGATAGGTTTTACGAAAAACTGAACTGAAAATTATCAAATACGAGGAAGAAATTATGGAAAAATTGTACACTGGAAAAACGAAAGACGTTTACAAGCTTGAAAACGGTAACGTAATGCTTAAATTCAAAGACGACTGCACCGGTAAAGACGGCGTATTCGACCCGGGTGAAAACACGGTAGGGCTTACGATTGAGGGTATCGGCAAGGCAAACTTGAAATCTTCCGTTTACTATTTCGAAATGTTGAAGAAAGAAGGCATCAAAACGCACTACGTTTCCGCTGATATCGACAACGCAACGATGGAAGTTCTTCCTGCAACCGTATTTGGTCACGGTTTGGAAGTAATTTGCCGTTTGGTAGCAACGGGTAGCTTTATCCGTAGATACGGCGAATATATGGAAAACGGCACGCGTTTGGAAGGCGGCTACGTAGAATGCACCTTCAAAAACGATGAAAAGGGCGACCCTCTCGTTACGGCGGAAGGTCTTGCTGCGCTTGGCGTTATGAGTATGGATATGTTCAACTCGATGAAAGAACAAACGCTCAAAATTACGAAAGTAGTTGCGGACGATTTGAAATCCATCGGTTTGGATTTGTGGGATATCAAGTTCGAATTCGGTTACAACAACGGCGAAGTTATCCTCATCGACGAAATCGCATCGGGCAATATGCGCGTATATAAGGGCGATAAAATCGTTGACCCCGTTGAACTCACAAAACTTACCAACAATAGATAATTTTATCATCAAAGCCCCGGACGGTTTCGTCCGCAGCTTTTCTTTTTTATGTAATAAAAAAAGTTGTCAATTTCGTTAAAAACTTATCGATTTATCGATTAAATTTTAGGAAATACTCTTGATATTTTATCTAAAAAATGTTATTATATATATAATGAGATATTTTGTCGAATTTAGAAAATCCCAAGGAGGACGCGTATGGCGCATTTGCAAGAGGCGGCTGTAAAGAAAATCAATGAAATCTGCGATAGATACATTGAAGAAAACACGCCGCTGATGATGATTTTAAGCGATATTCAAAAGGAATACGGATATATTCCTTTGGAGGTACAAGAGATTGTTTCTCAAAGAACGGGGGTATCCGTTGCGGATATTTACGGGGTAGTAACTTTCTACTCCTTCTTCTCGTTACAACCGAAAGGAAAATACGTTATCGGTGTTTGTATGGGTACTGCTTGCTACGTAAAAGGCGCGCAACAAATCATTGATAAGTTCTCCGAAATTATAGGGGTTAAGCCTGGTGAAACGTCGGCGGACGGCTTGTTCACGTTAGACGCGCTCCGTTGTATCGGCGCGTGCGGTATTGCGCCTGCCGTAACGATTAACGGTAAGGTATATCCCAAGCTCACGGTGGACGCCGTTCCTAAAATCGTTCAAGAATATAAAGATATGGAGGCGAACGCATAATGATTAAGACTTTTGACGAGCTCAATCAAACGAGCGCAAAATGCGCTTCCTGTTTGGACGCAAAATTCACGGGTAACGACGGCAAACGCCACATCGTACTTTGCGGCGGTACGGGTTGTCTTTCCTCCCGTTCGGATGAAATTACGAAAGAAATCGAACGTTTGGTGGAAGAAAATAACCTCGGCGACAAAGTAACGGTGAACCAAGTAGGTTGCTTTGGCTTTTGTTCGCAAGGTCCTTTCGTAAAGATTTATCCCGAAGACACGCTTTACCGTCTTGTACAAGTAGAGGACGTAAAGGAAATTATCGAAAAGGATATCATCGGTGGGGAAACGATTGAAAGATTGTTGTACGTAGACCCTAACACCGAACAAAAGGTGACCAAACAAGAGGATATCAACTTCTATAAAAAGCAAGTGCGTATCGCGTTGCACGGTTGCGGTAGTATCAACCCTGAAAACATTGAAGAAAGCATTGGCGCAGGCGCTTTCCAAGGCCTTGCAAAAGCGTTGCAAATGGGCAGAGAGGCGGTTATCCAAGAAGTGCTTGATTCGGGTCTTCGCGGCCGTGGCGGCGGCGGTTTCCCTACGGGTAGAAAATGGCAGTTCGCTTACGCGCAACCCGCTGGCGAAAAATACGTGGTATGTAACGGCGACGAGGGCGACCCCGGCGCGTTTATGGACCGTTCCATTTTGGAAGGTAATCCGCTTGCCGTAATCGAAGGTATGATGATTGCAGGCTACGCAATCGGCGCGCAAAACGGTTATTTCTACGTTCGTGCGGAATATCCTATTGCAGTAAATAGATTGAAACTCGCCGTACAACAAGCGGAAGAACTTGGTCTTCTCGGCGATAATATTTTGGGCACGGATTTCTCGTTTAGAGTGCATATCCGTCTTGGTGCAGGCGCGTTCGTTTGCGGTGAAGAAACGGCGCTTTTGAACTCGATTGAAGGTCAACGCGGTATGCCTCGTCCCCGTCCTCCTTTCCCTGCGGTGAAAGGGCTTTGGGGCAAGCCTACCATTATCAACAACGTAGAATCGCTTGCTTGTATTCCCTACATTTTAAGAGAGGGCAAAGACGCGTTTGCAAAACACGGCACGGAAAAATCGAAGGGCACGAAAGTATTTGCGCTCGGCGGTAAAATCAATAACGTTGGTCTTGTGGAAATCCCTATGGGTACGACCCTGCGCGAGCTTATTTACGATATCGGCGGCGGTATCCCTAACGGCAAGAAGTTCAAGGCAATCCAAACGCGCGGCCCTTCGGGCGGTTGCTTGTCGGGAGAGGATTTGGATACGCCTATCGACTTTGATAACCTCGTTGCAAGAGGCTCGATGATGGGTAGCGGCGGCGCAATCGTTATGGACGAAGATAACTGTATGGTCGACGTTGCGAAGTTCTATATGGAATTCATCTGCGACGAATCTTGCGGTAAATGTACTCCTTGTAGAATCGGCACGAAACGTATGCTTGAAATTCTCACCCGTATCACGGACGGCAAAGCTACGCTCAAAGATTTGGACGAGCTTGAAGACTTGGCGCAAAACATCAAGAGTAACTCTCTTTGCGGTCTTGGCCAAACGGCGCCCAACCCCGTGCTTTCCACGCTCAAACATTTCCGCGACGAATACGTATCGCATATCGTAGATAAGAAATGTCCTGCGCATATTTGTAAGAATTTGATGCAGTACGAAATTGAAAAGGATAAATGCTTTGGCTGTGGTATGTGCGTACGCGCTTGCCCTGCAAACGCGTTTGTTAAGACGGATTATATCGCGCCCGGCAAGAAATTGCCTGCATACACGATTGACCAAAGCAAGTGTATCAAGTGCAGTATGTGTATTGCATCTTGTAAATTCAAGGCAATCGTGAAGAAATAAGGGGAGGTACGGACAATGGCAAAAGTAAATATTAAAATTGAAGGCGTACCTTTCGAGGTAGAGGCAGGTTTAACGATTTTAGAGGCGGCAAAAGCTTGCGGTTTCGAAATTCCTTCCCTTTGCGCGTTTAACCACGGCGAATGCTCCAAAGGCTCTTGCCGTGTATGC
>JAZRSE010000075.1:0-1746 GCA_045651305.1 Candidatus Scatosoma sp.
CGTGTGAAAAGGCGGAATACGCTTTGGAAAACGCGGCGGAAAGCGTAAAGGAAATTTTGCAATCGGTGCAAAAGGATATGTTAGAGGCTGCGCGTAAGCGTAGAGATAGCCGTATCGTATATGCGGACGATATGCAAGGCATTTTGGCAGGCGTTGACGGCGGCAACTTTGTAAAAGCAGGTTGGTGCGGTTGCCGTGCTTGCGAGGACAAGATTAAGGAAGAAACGGGCGCAACGGCGCGTGTATTTGCCGAGGGCGAAAGCGCGGAAACGTGCGCGGTATGCGGCAAAAAAGCGGAACACGTTATCGTATACGCACGCGCGTACTAATATTAAGGAAAAACAAAGAACAAAAAAATCGTTACGGTAAACACGCCGTAACGATTTTTTTATCCGCCTTAACGATTAAATTGAAAATAGCAGTATTAAGAAACCACCGTCCAAAAAATGGGCGGTGGTTATCGTTTGATTTAGTTTTGTGTGTCGTCTTCTTTGTTTTCTTCTACGCTCGTTGCGCAAATTTCAGGCATTTCGTCCGTTTCAATTACTTCGTCTTTTGCCTTTCTTGCTTTCATTTTGTCGATAAGATTACGGCATTTAGCAGGCAATTTTTTCATATCTGCTTTGAAATTCTTTGCGTCGAAAATCATACAAAGACCAAACGCCAACGGGGTTAAAAGAATAAATACAGGGAAAATCATCCAGAACCAAGGCCAATATTTTTCTTGTCCTGCGTACGGCCCTACGGGGATTACTTTGAAGAACTTGGGACAGAAAATAGAGAATACTTTGCCGATAGCGTCGGGTAAATCCGGTCCGTAGATATAGGACGTGTTCTTCCAGTTGACGTCGTAGAACGCCTCCCAATAATCGGTGTGCAAAACGTGGTCGAAACCTTGCGCGCCTCTAATAGGAATAAAGCCGAGTTCCGCTTGGAAGAATTGGTTTAAGATGATAAACAACATCAAAAGCAATATGCCTACGGGTGCGCATAAAATTCTTTTATACGATAAGGTATGTAAACGCAAAAGCACCAGCAAAAGGGGAACGGCTACAAGCATCCAATGGTGATAATAGAATCTTACGATATCCCAAAATTCGCCCATTTGGTCGGATTTTGCAAGAGGTTCTTGGGGGTAAAACAATGCGATTAACCCACTCAATACGCCTACGTAGAACATATAATCTTTAAGTCGCTTGCTCTTAAACCAAAAGAAGAGGGGGAAAAGAGCGATATTCGCGCCGCAAATATTGACAAACCAAGAATCGCGCAGTTTTCTTGCCTCGTCTACCGAATAGGGCGGGATAAACACTTTTAAGAAGTGCAATAACAAACCGAATGCCAAAAAGGAGAAGAGCACGATGTTTTGTGTGCGAGAACTTCTTTTTCGAAGCCCAAAATACAAGCCTACAATCCCACCTGCGGCAAGAGCGAGCCATAAAAAGTACCAGCCGTTAAACATTTTGATAACCATTTTTAACACCTCACTATAATTTTTTCAAAATAGTTTAAGACAATGTGAAAATTGTTATCACCATTTTATCACAAAACGGGGCAAGGAGCAACTAAATGAGGGGTAAAAAAACAAAAAAGTTGAAAAAAAGACAAAAAATATCTCCGTTTGTATGGAGATGTGTGTATTTGGTGAAAAAAAATTAACAATCCGCCTGTGCCGCGGCTCGGCAAAAAGATGAACCCGCTTTCTCGCAGGTGGGTGCCGCATCTTTGCGTATCGAACTTTCCGTA
>JAZRSE010000076.1:0-2262 GCA_045651305.1 Candidatus Scatosoma sp.
GGGGGAAAGTGCTACGCTTGCAAGCGTAACGTTACCCACCGATTATAAATGGAAATCGCCCACGACGGCATTGACGGAAAGCGGTTTCTACGATGCGTATTACAAGAACACGATTGATGCAAGAGTGTACGTGGATTTGACGATAATTCCTGCTCCTGCACCCGAACCTCCTACGCCCGTAAAACTTGGAAACGTTGAGGTAACGTTGACGGGACATACGGCAAGCTGGGAAGAAGTAGATAACGCTGTGCGTTATGCCTACCAAATCAACAACGAAGACGTGGTAGAAACGACGTTGCGCACGGTTGTGTTGTCGGCAGGCGATTCCATTAAAGTAAAAGCGATTGGCGACGGTACGTATTTTATAGATGGCGACTACTGTGCTACGGTTGTACACGACACAATTTACGACGGTCCAATTAACGATGGACCTGTGGAATTAACGTTAAACACTTTGGATACGTTGAACAGCGCAAGCGTTGTTAGCGGAGCTAATGGTGAGCCGTTTATGGACGCTATAGTAAAAGCGCAAGGCGAATCCTCGTATGGCGTTTATTATACGAACTCGGTGACGTTGAATATTCCAATGTTAAGAAACGGGCAACCCTTGACGAGAGAAAAGTTGGCCATTTACAACGAACTTCGATTAGACGTACTTGTTCCGGTAGATAGCACGTATGGAAATATCGTACCTACGGTTACAATCGGCTCGCAGGTATTCCCTGCGTCTACGCTTAAAGACGGTTGGAATACGTTGCCTTTGAACGTGAATACATTGATTGCGGACGGTTTTATTTCTAATATTCACGTAACGATTTCCCAAACAAAAACGGGTAGCTATCGTACGGGTATCGACCGTCTTGTTGGTGTGTTCAATGAAAAATTAGACCTTGGAAACGTTATGATTTTCGGGGATAGCTATTCGACGTTTGAAGGCTATTTGCACGACCCGAGATTCTATTACTATGCGGAAAAACCGCTTGCTCAAACCGACCTTACAAAGGTAGAACAAACGTGGTGGGGGCAAGTGCTTTCCAATACGAATAGTAATTTGTATATGAACAACAGCGTATCCGGCTCGACGATTTGCGGGACGACGTACGGCACGACGAGTGCACCGCAAGATTCGTTTGTGGAACGTATTGACGAATTGATTGCCAACGGTTATTTTGAAAGAAATACGATTGACACTTTCTTTATTTTCGGCGGTACAAACGATTCGTGGGGGTGCTCGCCTTTAGGTACGGCAAAATATAGCGGTTGGACGGAAAATGATAAATACCAAGTATTGCCTTCCATTTGCTATATGATTACAAAGATTATGGAAGAGCAACCTAACGCGCAAATTATCGTTATGTTGAATACGTATGAAAATATGAACGATTCGTTGATTCCTTCCTTTAAGCCGAATCCCATCGATTACCAAACGCCGATTATGAACGCGGTGAAAGGCTTTGCGGAATTTGGTAGCAAAATTCATATCGTTGCGCTTAGCGCTCACGATAATAACGATATCAATTTGGTGGGCTTACATCCCACCATTACGGGTGCGACGGCAATTAAAGACCAATTGCTTAATATCTTGTACGAACGCGAGTATTTGCCTTCTTCTGCTTGGACGGAGTTCGGTACGCCTTTCGTGCCTACGCCTACGACAAAGGTTATTCAAAACTTTGCGGAAGATATTGGCTATCATTATAACGCTACGGTAGAAGTAACGAAGGATAGTACATATACGAAGGACGGAAACGGCGCTTGGAAGGTAACGGAAACAAGTTATACGTTAGGTTTTTGCTATCTAATCGGGCAGTTGGTTAACAGCCTTGATAGCTACGACCAAATTAAAGTTACCGTATATGCTGATGCGGCTGCTGCCGGTACGCGGATATACACCGACCTTAACGACCCGATTTCCAACGGAACTTTGTTGGGTACGGTGCAAGCGGGGTGGAACGAGTTTACGATTGACGCGAACAAGGTTTTATTAAATCACCCTGACGCGGCGAAACATATTCGTTTTGTATTCCATACGCCACAAAGCGGCGCGGCACTCTATTTTGACAATATAATAGGTTATCCCAAAGCCTAACGAAAAAAAGAAAAGTCCCGATTGGGGCTTTTCTTCTATTTTAAGCGCGCAAACGATTGATTAAAAATATTTAATATGGTATAATTTTCTTGTTAGAAAATTTTTAGAGGTGTGATATGTTACAAGTAACGGGCGTTTCTTTGCAATACGGCAGTAAAAAACTGTTCGAAGAC
>JAZRSE010000077.1:0-3756 GCA_045651305.1 Candidatus Scatosoma sp.
TATCGGCGGTATCTGTTTGCACCAAGGCCCTATCGCGGAAATGCGTACGCGTGAAGGTAAGACGCTCGTTTCCACCCTTCCTGCATATCTTAACGCGCTCTCGGGCAAAAGCGTACATGTCGTAACGGTAAACGATTATCTTGCAAAGCGTGACGCGGAGTGGATGGGTAAAGTTCACAAATTTATGGGCTTGACCGTTGGCGTCGTAGTGCCTGGTATGGACGACAACCAAAAACGCGACGCGTACAAGTGCGATATTATTTACGGCACGAATAACGAATTTGGTTTCGATTATCTTCGTGATAACTTGAAAACCGACCTTTCCAAAATGGTACAACGCGATTTGACGTTTGCGATTGTCGACGAGGTGGACTCGATTCTTATCGACGAGGCGAGAACGCCGCTTATCATTTCGGGTAAAGGCGAAAAATCTTCCGATTTGTACGTACAGGTAGACAAACTCGTTCGCACGTTCACGGGCGGTTTCGACGACGAGCTTAAAGACGCGGAAACGGAAGCGTTGAAAGACCGTAAGGCGAACAAGAAAAAGAAGAAAGTGCAAGCGGTGGACGACGAGGACGAAGAGGACTACGTTGACTATACCAAAATGACTTTGGAAGAACAGGCAAACTACGAGGCGGAGAAAGAAGAAAAACGTCTTGCGGCGCTTGCCGACGCACCCGAGGGCAAAAAATCGCTTGCAATGGCAAGAGAGTGGGATTACATCATCAACCGTAAAGATAAGACGGTAGAACTTACGGAAAGCGGTGCAAGAAAGGCGGAAAGATTCTTCCGTATCGACAACATTGCGGAAATCGAACACGCGGATTTGAACCACCATATCCAACAAGCGCTCAAAGCGCACAAGCTTTTCCACCTCAACGAAGAATACATCGTAAACAACGGCGAAATCGTTATCGTAGACGAATTCACCGGTCGTTTGATGATTGGCCGTCGTTATTCGGACGGTTTGCACCAAGCAATCGAGGCAAAGGAAGGGGTGGAAGTTCGTAGCGAAAACAAGACGTACGCAACGATTACCTTCCAAAACTATTTCCGTTTGTATAGCAAACTCTCGGGTATGACGGGTACGGCAAAAACGGAAGAGGCGGAATTTAGAACGATTTATTCGCTCGACGTAGTGGAAATTCCCACCAACCGTCCTATAAAGCGTGTGGATTTGCCCGATATGGTATATTCCACGGTAGACGGCAAAAAGCGCGCTATCGTAAACGAGATTATCCAACGCCACGAAAGCGGTCAACCTATCTTGGTGGGTACTTCGTCGGTAGAAAAATCGGAAGAGATTTCCCGTTTGCTTAAAAGAAACGGCGTAAAACATAATATCCTCAACGCAAAGAACCACGAACGCGAGGCGGAAATCGTTGCCCAAGCAGGTCGTTTTGGCGCAGTTACCATTTCTACGAATATGGCTGGCCGTGGTACGGACATCTTGCTTGGCGGTAACCCCGAATATTTGGCGAAGAAACGTCTTCGCGAAGAGGGCGCAGTGCACGAGGATATCGAGCTTGCAATAAGCACGTATATCACGGACGTAAGCGACGAAATTAAAGCTCTTCGCGAACGTTATAAGAAAGTTTACGAATACTACAAGAAAGAAACGGACGAAGAAAAGGAAAAGGTTATCGCGGCGGGCGGTCTTTGCATTATCGGTACGGAACGTCACGAATCCCGTCGTATCGACAACCAGCTCCGTGGCCGTGCAGGTCGTCAAGGGGATATCGGTATGTCCGTATTCTTCCTTTCCTTGGAGGACGATTTGGTAATGCGCTTTGGCGGCGAACGTATGAAAGCGCTTTACTCCTTCTTCAAGATTGACGAAGATACCTGCTTGCAATCGCGTATGCTTTCCCACGGTATTGAAAACGCGCAACGCGCAATCGAGGGCAAGAACTTCGGTATCCGTAAAAACGTATTGCAATACGACGACGTTATGAACAAGCAACGTATCGTTATGTACGAAGAACGTATGAACGTACTTCGCGGCGCAAACGTACACGAACAAGTATTGAAATATATCCCCGATTACGTTGCGGAAACGTTGTCCGCTGCGGTAAACGTAGAGGATATGCCCGAGCTTTGGAACGAAGAAGAACTCAATGCGGCGCTCGAAGCGAAAGTATTGCCCGAGGGCACGAACTACGTTACGAGAGAACGTCTTACCAAGTGGGATTACGAGCTTGCTTTGAAGAAGATTTCGAAGAAAGTTGAAAAGGAATACGAGAAGAAGATAGAAGAACTCAAAGAAATGGGCGTAGACTTCTACGCAATGGAAAGAAGAGTACTTCTTATGAACGTAGATAGAAACTGGATTGACCATATCGACGCAATGGACCAACTCCGTAAAGGTATCAGTCTTCGTGCATACGGACAGGTAGACCCGATTATTTCGTACAAGAAAGAGGGTTACGATATGTTCGACGAAATGGTTGCGCGTATTCAACGCACGACGATTAGCGTGCTTTTGAAAGCGAAGATAGAGGTTCGCACGGCGCCTACGGCACCTGCTAACGCGCCCACGCCTGCCAATGCAAGACCGGCGCAAGCGTTGCCCAACAACCCTGCTCGCCCTGCGGCAAGACCCTTCCGTCGTCAAATGCCCACGCCGATTACGCAAATGAACTCTTATAAAGAGGCAATGCAAAAGGCGCAAGAAAACAAGAACGACGGCAACAAAGCGGAATAATAAAAACGGGATAAGATATGTTTAAGGCAGACGATTACAGATTAAAAATTCAAGGTATGCGCGAGGTGCTTAAAGAGGCGGAATACGCCTTGGATATATCGCACCTTCGCCCCCGCCTTGCGGAATTGGAAAAGGAACAGGAAAACCCCGACGTTTGGCAGGATTTGGAAAAATCCACCAAAATCGGCAGGGAAATTTCGGGTATCCGCAACAAGATAACCGCGTATGAAAAGGGCGAAACGGCACTCAAAGACGCGGAAGACGTGGTAGACCTTATCGAAGAAACGGAGGACGAAAGCTTGATTGCAGAGCTGGACGAAATGCTCTCCGCTGCGGAAAAGGATATTGAAGATATGCGTATCCGCGCCATTTTGAAAGGGCCGTACGATAGCCACAACGCAATGCTCACCCTGCACGCAGGCGCAGGCGGTACGGAGGCTTGCGATTGGTGTCAAATGTTATACCGTATGTATTGCCGTTATTGCGAAAAGATGGGCTTTAAGGTGTACGAACTCGATAGAGAGGCAGGCGACGGCGCAGGCTTTAAGAGCGTGGATTTTAGGGTAGAAGGCGAAAACGCATACGGGTATTTGAAAGCGGAAATGGGCGTACACCGCCTTGTCCGTATTTCTCCTTTCGACGCAAACAAACGCCGTCAAACCTCCTTTTGCTCTTTGGAAGTAATGCCCGAGGTTGAGGACGATAACGAAGTGGAAATCAACGACGACGATATTCGTATTGATATTTACCACTCGGGCGGCGCAGGCGGACAAAACGTAAATAAGGTAGCCTCGGCGGTACGTATTACGCACTTCCCGACGGGTATCGTAGTACAATGCCAAAACGAGCGTTCGCAGCTCCAAAACAAGGCGATGTGCTTTAATATGCTCCGTTCGAAACTCTTGGAAAAGAAGATTGAACAACGCCAAGCGGAAGCGGCGGCAATGAAAGGTGACGTAAAGAAAATCGAGTGGGGCGCACAAATCCGCTCGTACGTGTTCTGTCCTTACACGATGGCGAAAGACCACCGCACGGGCTATGAAAAGGGT
>JAZRSE010000078.1:0-1742 GCA_045651305.1 Candidatus Scatosoma sp.
CAAACGAACACCTCGCCCGAGCGAGAAAGCCCCACGCTAAACCCCGAAAAACCGTCGATTTTTTGCACGTCTTTTCGCAAGCTTTTCGGCGCTCTTCGCAAGGTATATACGGGCGCAACGTTTTGTTGAAGTGGGTCGGTATAATTGACGTCCATACGAATAAACAGGGGCGCAATAAACACGAACGCAAACAAGCAAGCAAACACGGTTAGCGAAACCACCGCCGAGCGTTTTCTAAAAAACGCCGTACGCAACGCCTGCGAGGGCGTTTCCAAACGCTTATTGGGGAGTTTTTTACCCGTAAACGCCCGTTTTACCCATCGCCAAGCCCCTTTCAACGCCGACAAAACACGTTGAAAAAACCGCCCTATCCAATTCTTCTTTTTAGGTGCGTTCTCCATAAACTCCTCTCACTTATCCACGCGCACGCGCGGGTCAACCAAGCCGTAGGCAACGTCCACAAGCAAGTTGCCAAGCAGCGCCAATAGAATATAAAACATTTGCATTGCCAAAGCAATCTCGTTGTCGCTGCTCATCAACGCGTCGAAATACACCTTGCCAATGCCGTTTATCCCAAAGATATTCTCTATCATTATCGAGCCCGAAAACACGCCCACAAGCCAACCTATCGCCACCGAAACGATAGGTATCAACGCATTTCGCCACGCGTGCGAACGCACGACAACCCGTTCTTTTAGCCCCTTTGCACGTGCCGTACGGATACAGTCGAGATGCAAAGCGTCAATCATCGAGGCGCGCACGTATCTCGTCATACCGCCAAGCGAACAAAAGGTCATTACGATTAACGGGAGCGCAAAATGGTAGAGTTTATCCAACACCGCGCGAAAGCCCGTATATTCCTTCCCCACCGACGACATACCCGACACGGGAAAGATATTCCACTTCACCGCAAGTAGCCAAATAAAGAGTATCGCCACGATAAATGTGGGCAAACTGTACCCTACAATCGTGCCAATTTGCACCGCCGTATCCCTTTTCGTTCCCCGTTTTCTCGCGCAATAAACGCCAAGCGGTATGGTGATAGCAAAAGCGAAAACCGTAGCGAGAATATTGAGGAGCAAGGTGTTAAGAAGAGGTTGTTTAATCACTTCCGCCACAGGCTTTCCATACGCCACCGAAGTACCTAAATTCCCTTGCAACAACCCGTTATACCCACCATCGTAATAGGGAGCAACGCCTATCCAACGGAAATACCTCGTCAATAAATTCCCGTCCAAGCCAAGACGGCGTTGCCAATAAAGATACCTTTCGGCGTACACGAGGTTTTTATTGGCGGCAATTTCTTGCATCGCCATATCCGCCGCCTTATCCACGGGCAAAAGATTATAGATGAGAAATATCACAAAGGACAAAAGCACCAAGACGCCCAACATATACAAAATTCTTTTTAGGATATATTTCAGCATCTTACTTCCCGCTTAAAAAATCCGCCTCGTCCATTAAGAAATTACTGCTGTAATTGCTATACATCGACGGGTCAATCGTCCAATAAAACGATTGGTCGTACACCGCGCTCGTAAATCCCGTAGCAAAGTTCACCGCGCCAAAACGAGCCTTGGTAAACCCGTAGGCAGGCATTTGGTAATATTCTCCGTAAAGTGCCGAGTTCATATCCCCCGTAGCGTACGTGATATACGCGCCAATCCTCTCCCCTGCGTTGGGGTTGTTTTGCCAAGCGGTAATCAGTTGGTCGGTGACGGGATTGGGTTGCGTGCCCATCC
>JAZRSE010000079.1:0-2043 GCA_045651305.1 Candidatus Scatosoma sp.
TGACGGGCGCAGTGTTCTCGGCAATGCGAAATAGAAAGGGTAATCTCGTGCAAATGGCGGCGATCGGAAACCGTATGCGCTTGGAATTTACCGTTCCTTCGCGCGGCTTGTTCGGGTATAAGAGCGAGTTTTTAACGGACACGAAAGGGCAGGGGATTATGAACACGATCTTCTATTCCTACGAGCCGTATAAAGGGGATATGCAAAGAAGAAGCACGGGCTCGCTCGTAGCGTTTGAAACGGGCGAAGCGGTAACCTACGGGCTCTTCAACGCCCAAAGCCGCGGCAGCTTGTTTATCACGGCAGGAACGCCCGTATATCAAGGTATGGTCGTGGGATATACCAACTTAAACGACGATATCAACGTAAACGTTTGTAAAACCAAGCATTTGTCGAACACCCGCTCGTCGGGTAGCGACGACGCGTTAACGCTCGTGCCCGTGAGCAAAATGAGTTTGGAAGAGTGTTTGGAATTTATCGCCGACGACGAGCTTTTGGAAGTAACGCCCAAGTCGCTCCGTATTAGAAAACGTATTTTGGATGCGGAACTTCGCGCGAAGGCAAGACACAAGGAAAAGACGGGCAAGTAAAATGAAGGAAACGTATATTTTCGATTTTGACGGTACGCTCGTCGATTCGATGACGCCTGCCGTAAACGTTTTGCTTGGGTATTTGGACGAACGGGGTATAAAATACCCCGACGATATCGTAAAGACGATAATTCCGCTTGGATATAGAGGGCTTACCGATTATTACGTTGCCGAGTTCGGCTTAAAGGAAAGCGCAAAAGAAGTGTACGAAACGATTGTTGCGCGCTTGAAAGGCGTGTATGCAAACGAGGTGATGCCCAAGGCGAACGTAGAAGAAACGCTTATTGCGTTGAAAGCGCGTGGGGCAAGTTTGAGTATCTTGACGGCGAGTCCGCACGATTTTTTAGACCCGTGCGTAAAGCGTTTGGGTTGGGAAAAATATTTCGATAATCTTTGGTCGTCGGACGATTTCAATTTAAGAAAAGCCGAGCCGTTGATATTTATTAAGGCGGCGGAAAAACTTGGCGCAGCGCCTCAAAATTGTTTTATGTTGGACGACAACGTTCAAGCGCTCTCTTCCGCAAAAGAGGCGGGATTAAAGACGATAGCTGTTTACGATTCCTTTTCCAAAGAATACGAAAAGGAAATGCGCGGCTTTGCAAACAAATACGTCTTTACGCTTGACGAAATTCTTTAATAACGATAAAAAACCGTTCTAAATGCTATTTTAGGCGGTTTTTCCTTACGCGCAGGCGCGCACGCACGTAATATAATAAGCGGAAGTATTTTTGCGTTTTTCCGTATAAAAAAGGGAAAATAGGGCAATAAACCCTTAAAAATAGGGGAGATTTTGCCTAAAAAGAGAAATATGCCAATTTTAGGAAAAAAGTTAAAAAATTTTTCAAAAAAGTTCGTTCAAACGCTTGACAAGGGGTTTACAAGTTTGATATTATAAGTAGGCTGTGTAAAAATGCGGTGTATGGGTAGAGACGGGAAGTTACTGAAATTTTAAGGGTGAAGCCCCCTTGACAGATAATTTCGGTTGACAAAAGTGGGAACTCGATTCCTGCGACTAACCGAGGCTTTGCGTAGAAACGCTCGGGCAAAAATTGAGTGTTTTTATTTTGCGGAAGTGCTCGATACACACGGATGAGTTGATACAGCAAATAAAAAGTTAGTATAAACAGCAAAAAGGAGTAACAAAAATGGCAGTTCAAAAAATTAGAATTAAGTTGGCGGCGTACGACCACGAACTCGTGGACGAAGCGGCAAGCCGCATCGTAGAAACGATGAAGAAGAGCGGAGCAAAAATCTCCGGACCTATTCCTCTTCCTACCAAAAGAGAAATCGTAACGATCCTTCGTTCGCCCCACAAGTATAAGGATTCCCGTGAACAGTTCGAAATGAGAACGTATAAGAGAATTATCGACATCTACTCGCCGAATGCAAAATTGCTTGATTCCATTCATCTCCCCGCAGGTGTGGATATCAAGATCAAGCTTTGATAAGAAGC
>JAZRSE010000080.1:0-3003 GCA_045651305.1 Candidatus Scatosoma sp.
CGTAACGCTTGATTTGTACCAATTTGGCTTGGCAAACAACGGTTATCGTTTCCAAGACATTGAAATAACCATCTACTATTACGTAGCGAGTGATGCGACGGCAAAGAAAATATTTATTTCTCACGACGGACACGACAAGTCGGGTGAGCGTATTGGCGAGGGTGATAATAACGGCGGACTTATTGCAAAAATACAAAGAGATGCAGAAGGTAACGCAATCAACGGTTATTACTCGGCGACGTTTAAGTGGGGTTATAACGTAGGTCTAACGGATTTGCGCTACCTTGGTATTCGTAAAACGCCTGACGGTTCGTTCGGTCAAATTTACATAGGCTCTATTGATTACCAAATAACGGTGCTTACGGGCGAAAAGGATAAAACGCGGGCGGTAAATTATACGATGCAGACAACGACAAGCAGCACTCCTGCAACCAGCGGTTACTCCGCTTACGAAGCGACGACGGCGATAACGGAAAACGCTACGGTAACGTCGAGTGGCTCGGCTTTGAATTTGACGCTTGGTGCGGATATTTCGGGCGTGTGGTTGGAAGCGCCTTCTTCGCAATTTGCGGTTGGAGAAAAGGTACACCTTTCCTTTGATTTAATGCCTGATGCGACAAACGTCAACGGTTACTCGCCTTTACACTTGTTTGATAGCAACGGGACGATGCTGGACTGGGCTTTCCCCAGCGCGACGACAAGCAAAGTAAATACGGAAACGACGGTTGTTGCTAAAAACGGTAAAAATTACGTTTACGTCGGCTTACGCGAGGCGGCGGGCATTGATTGCAGGATATCCAATATCAAGATTGACAAAGACCTTACGCCTACGGGTAGCGAACTGTTTGGCGGCACGAAGTTGATACAGTTGGAAAATAAATCGTTGACGCAAATGCAAGGTTATTTGTTCAAGACGTGGGATAATAAGTTGGTTATCATCGACGGCGGTACGCATAACGAAACGGACGAGTTGGCGGAGTATATTCGTAAAAATACAACGCCTAATGCGGTGGACGGCAAATATCACGTTGACTCGTGGTTCTTGACACATTTCCATAACGACCACGTTTGGGCGTTACTCAATTTGTTAAATGACGGCAAATATAACGATATTGTTGTCGATAAATTGTATTACGATTTCGAGGGCGCTCAATACGCGCACGACACGCTTGGAAAGAAAGAGGCGAATTGTGAATACGAAGGCATATTGATTCCTTTGCTCAAAGCAATTAACCAAGCTCGTCGAGATGGGCAAATTCTCGATACGGCGATTGAGTTTGTGGATGCGGGCGATACGGTTACGCCTACGACGCGTACTATCGCTAATTTGGGTGTTTTGTATGAAACGAGCTCGATAAAGGTTAAGGCGTTGAACTGGGCGAAGTTCGATTGTGATAGCAACTATATCAACAACTCAACCGTTGTTTATAAGGTTGAAACGTATAATGCAAACGGCGTTCAAAAGGAAAGCGTGCTCTTCCTTGGCGACTTGGGTAACTACGGCGATACGTTAATGCAAGATAGCACCTTCCTTGCGGAAATGCGTACCTGTCGCGTTGTTCAAATGGCGCACCACGGTCAAGCAGGCACGTCAAAGGCGTTCTATCAAGCAATCGACGATATCCGTATTTGCTTGTATCCCGCACCCGATTGGCTCTTCGACGTATATAGTGCAAACAGTTGGGGCGCAGGCGTAGGCGATGCAGAGCTTATCGGCACGGAAACCTACGGCACGTTGGAAACGAGAAAGTGGATGCGTGAAATGGGCGTTCGTTACAACTACACGATGGCGGACGGCACGATTACGCTTGGCTAATTTTTTCGAGGAAAAAACAAACGCTTAAAAGGCGAAACAATAAATATCCCTGCGTTTTTACGCGGGGATATTTATTTTGCGGTTTTGCGCCAATAAATCGCAGGCAAACCGTTGCTTTTTCCTTTTCGGTTTGTTATAATATACACGGATTATAAAAGGAAGGGTTTTCGTAATGGATAGAGGATATCGCGGGGTGAAGTTTGCCTGCTATATGACGAATATTACAATGGCGGTGGTGGCAAATCTTCCGCCCGTTTTATTTTTGACTTTCCGTTCGTTATACGGCATATCCTATTCGCTTTTAGGCACGCTCGTGCTTATCAATTTTTGCACGCAGCTTGGGGTGGATTTAATCTTTTCCTTTTTCTCGCACAAGTTCAATATTCCGTTCGTTGTAAAAGCAACGCCCGTGATTGCGGCGGTGGGGATAGTGTTGTTTGCGCTCTCGCCTCAATTATTCCCCAATCACGTGTATTTGGCGCTTGTGCTTGGCACGGTGGTATATTCTTCGGCAAGCGGTCTTGCGGAGGTATTGATAAGCCCCGTAATCGCCGCTTTGCCCTCCAATAACCCCGATAGGGAAATGAGCAAATTGCACGCGGTATATGCGTGGGGCGCGGTGGGCGTCGTGGTAGCGGCTACCGTTGGTTTGTTCGTGTTTGGCGGCAAAAATTGGCAATGGATAGCAGGTGGGTTTGCACTCATACCTATCGTTGCGGCGGTGGCGTTTGCGAGGGTGGAAGTGCCTGCAATGCAAACCCCTGAAAAACTCTCGGGTGCGCTCGGCTTTTTCAAAAACGGCGGCTTGTGGTTGTGCGTGCTTGCAATCTTCCTTGGCGGCGCAAGTGAAGTGACGATGTCGCAATGGAGTTCAAGTTACATAGAACGAGCAATGGGTATTCCCAAGATATGGGGGGATATATGCGGCGTGGCGTTGTTTGGTTTAGCGCTTGCAATGGGGCGGACGCTCTACGCCAAGTTTGGTAAAAATATCGGCAAAATCCTGTTTTGGGGCGCGATTGGCGCGTGCGCTTGTTACGTGATTGCCGTGTTTGTCAACGTGCCTATCGTGGGCTTATTGGCGTGCGGTTTGACGGGCTTTTTCGTGTCTATGATGTGGCCTGGCTCGCTCGTCGTCGCCTCCGAGCGTTTCCCTTGCGGCGGCGTGGTGGTGTACGCTATGATGG
>JAZRSE010000081.1:0-1593 GCA_045651305.1 Candidatus Scatosoma sp.
CATGGCTACGATCCGACTTGAATTTTCTTACAAGATAAATTACGCTTTGGGTACGCCTATTGTAAGCGGTAACGCAACGGAACGTTCTCGTTATTTCGGTATGTATCTCGTGGAAGCGACTGCGGATAACTCGGTGGGCGAAACTCGTTTTGATTGGAATACGCCCGGTATTCAGCTCATTGTCGGTAAGCGTGACATCGTTTCGGACAATGCTTTGGTGTGGTACGAGCTTCGTAGCGGTACAACCCAGCTTTCCCGTCAACATACGACGGTAATCGACGCGGGTGCAGATGCGACGGATGAGGCGAAAGCAACCGCGGCGTCCCAGCGTAACGGTACGTATTCCAAGGGCTTACAATATATTCCTTGGTTTAACGACGGCGACGCGCGGAACTTCGCAACGAAATTCTCCACAGGGGAAAGTATCCGTGTAAAAATTGAATACGTGGATAAAAATTCGCCTAACTATGAAAGCAAGTGGAAAGAAAATTACTTTATTTTAACCTTGGACGAATTTTCGTTCCGTATTCCTGCAAAGTTGATTGCAGGGGCGGACAACGGCTTTACCCGTCAAGCGTACTTGGGCTTTAAGCAGTTCAGTGACAACGGTATTATTCCGTTCGACGTGGAAATTTCCAAGATTACGAACGGCACAATCCGTAAAATTGGTTTTGCCAACGGAAATTCTACGGTAAAGAAACTGGGTGACGAGTTCGCTTTGGGTGCGGTGGCATACGACAATGACGGAAACGTAGTACAAGATACGTTTAGCTACGTTTCGGGCGACGAACGCATTGCGAGCGTAGATGCAAATGGCAACGTCAAGGTGAACGCAATTGGTTCGACGAAGATTGTCGTGACCAGCAAGAGCACGGGCAAGGTAGGCGTTTGCACCATAAACGTGGATATTGATTCGTTTGCGCTTGCGGAAAAAGAAATTGTGATGTATTTGGGGCAAGACAAGCAACTGGAATTGATTGTTTCGCCAAACGTAGCCGTGCCGTTTACGTTCGTATCGGACAACCCGAGAATTATCGCGGCGTTAAGCGACGGTAGATTGCAAGCGGTAAAATTGGGTGAAGGCAACGTTACCGTTTCCTATTTCGGACATGAGGAAACCTGTAAGGTTCGCGTTGTGACCAAAGAGGAATATCTCGAAATGGGGTATGAAATCCCGAACAATGAGCACGGTTGCGGCGCAACGATGTCGAGTGTTGGCGGTTTGCTTTTGGTGTGTGCTATGATGGGCGGTTTATACTTTACGAAACGTCGGGAAAAATAAGCGGTTTCAAAAAACAAAGAAAGGGGCGAAATGGAAAATGAAAGAGAAATCAATAAGCCTTTTGGAATCGCTTCCTTACGTGCGACACGTTGCTTTGGTGGATAGTACGAAGGACAAATGTTTTACGCCATGGCGTATTTTGTACGACTTTGAGATGATATTTGTCTTAGAGGGAGAGCTTGTTGTTCGCGAAAAGGGAAAGGAAGCGTACACGTTAAAAAAGAACGATTTTCACATTATGCAACCGAACGTTTGGCATACCCGCCATTCGAGTGAGGGGAGCGTATGTCGCTACTATAACGTGCATTTTG
>JAZRSE010000082.1:0-8003 GCA_045651305.1 Candidatus Scatosoma sp.
CCTACGAAGTAGGTATTGCGACGGAAGAGGGAATTACCCTTCCTTGTGGTGCAGGAGCAATATTTGTAAACGATGGAAACGAATAAGCAAGAAACGGGTATGCCCGAATTGAATATTTTATACGAAGACAACCATATTATCGTGGTATTAAAGCCGCAAATGACGGCTTGTTGTCCTGACGAGAGCAAGGACGATAACTTGCTCGACCAAGTGAAAAAGTACGTAAAAATCACCTATAACAAACCTGGCAACGTGTACGTTGGTTTGGTGCATAGATTAGACCGTCCCACGGGCGGCGTAATGGTGTACGCAAAGACGAGCAAAGCGGCGGCGCGCCTTACGTCGGGCTTGCAATCGGGGGATTTTGAAAAGAAATATTTGGCGGTGCTTTGCGGTACTCCCGAAGAGGAAAGAGCAACGCTCACCAACTATTTGAGAAAGAACACCGTCAACAACTTGGTGTACATTTGTACGCCGAGCGAAGAGGGCGCAAAGTATGCCGAGCTTGATTATAAGCTTTTGGAAAGCAAGGGCAAATATTCGCTTGTAGAGGTGCGCTTGCACACGGGCAGAACGCATCAAATCCGCGTGCAAATGGCAGGTATTTCTCATCCTGTTTTCGGCGATATGCGTTATGGCGGCGCGTTGGCGCAAAAGGGCAAGCTTGCGCTTTGGGCGTATTGTCTTTCCTTCTCGCATCCTATCACGAAAGAGCGTATGCGCTTTATCGCCTGTCCGCCCGATAACGAAACGCCTTGGAAAGCGTTTGAAGTGTCGAAAGTAGCGGAAATTAAGTAAAAAACACAAAAAAGCGCAAAAACAATTAAAATCACGTTGAAATGCGATTGACAAAAATTCCGTTTCCGTGTAAAATAGATAAGTACGATAATGTATAAAAGCGAAAGTCTACAAAAAAGAGGCACGTTTTCATGATGAAAAAGAAAATTACAGCAATTACATTGATGCTTGCGGCTGTTGCGGCTACGTCCGTTGCAGGCGGTATGGCCATTTCCGGCAACGTAAAGGCGTCGGCAGAGGACGCAAAAGCTCCTTATTCGCTTGCGTTCGACTCGGTTTTCTCCGCAACGCAAAAAGAGGATTTGACGAGTGAAGAAGTAACCGTTGGAAGCGAAACGAAAAAGGTTGCGGCGGTAAAACTTGGCGACGGCGAAAGAACGTGGTTGAAACGCAACCTTGCGTATGCTTGGTACACGGGCGAAAACGCAGCGGAGAATTTTAGCGCAACGTTTGCGTTTAAGTCTTTGGATTTCAAGACGGTTACGATAAAGATGCAAAGCTCGTCCGCGTGGGCAACCGAAGAAGAAAAGACGACCAACGAAATCGTTATTTCTCCTGCGGAAGGCGGATTAAGCGTTAAAGTGAACGACGAGGCGGCAAAAACCGTTGCTTATACGGCAGGGGATAAATTGACGTTGGAACTCGTTGAAAACGGTGTTTACGGCGAATTGGCGGCAAGCTTGAACGATGCGTCTATTGGTACGTTCATCAACGTTGGCGCAAGATATGCGGAATATTCGTTGAACAACGTTCACCCCTTGGAATTCAACGTAGACCTTGGCGAAACGGCGGATTTGACGGGTGACGAATCGGTAACCCTTTTGATTTATAATATCAACGGTCAAGATTTCTATCTCAATGCAGATTCCAAAATCGAGGACACGGTTGCGCCTGCGTTCGTTGTGAACGAAGACATCGAGGCGTTCTTGCTTGGCTCGGCGTTCTCGCTCGATTATAAAGTTATCGACGTATTGCAAACGACCGATTTGCCTACGGTACAAATCGAATATTACCAATACAACCCGATGGACGTCGTTCCCGAGGGGAAAAACGAATTTGAAACGGACGGCGAAGGCAAACTCTATTCCGCATCGACGGCAACGATGTTCACCTCGCACAACTTCTTCCCCACCGTATATACCAGCAGCGACGTAACGAATAGCGTTTACGACGTATTGGGCAAGGAATACGTGGCAATCCGTTTCTTGATAAGCGACACGACGCACCAAGGCACGAGCAAGGCAACGTACGATTTGGCTTGGTATGTAGACACGGCAACGACGCTTACGACGGGCGTTGTGGATATGAAAGGTCTTCGTGAAAGCCAATTGTTGTATATTCCTATCGACAAGAACAACGCCGGCCCTACGTATAAAGTATTGGCGTTGAACGATACGGACAAGAAGAACGAATTGCTTTACGACCCTGCCGTTCAAGACGAAACCAACCCCGTATATTCCTATAACGAAAGCTTGAAAAAATCGGCTAACGGCGTTTATGCAGGTAGTAACTCGTATATCAATCTTCCCTCGCTTAACTGGTTGTTCGAAGATAACAACAGTTACAAGGGTATGAAGTTCACGATTAGCTATAAGACGGAAACGTCCAGCTCGGCATCGACGACGTCGGTTACGCCCAGCACGGCGAAGATTCCCGTGTCCAAAGAAGGTATTTACGAATTCAAGGTTGTCGCAACGGATAGCGCAGGTAACCCGATGAAGTATTACTTGAAAGGCGAACTTGTGGAGGTAACCGCAAGCAACGTTTGGGATATCGAGGAAATTCCTTATTTCACGTTCACGATTGAAAACCTCGGTTTGAAGATGGCGAACTCTTATACGTCTGCAAGCAGCCGTAAGGACACGATGATTAAGGATTCCAGCTACTCGTTTAGCGATTTGAAAGTAGTTGGTGCAACCAGCCTTAAAGAGGCGTATGCGCTTTATAAAGTAAACAGTTTCACCGCGTATAACAACACGGTTGACGATAAGTTCAATATCAAGAAATCCGACTTGGCGGCGGTAACGTACGAAGACATCGCGGCAAAACTCGATTTCACGAAATTGCAAAACGGCGATTATTTCAAGCTCTACGTAGAAACGTATGCGAGATTGCTTGCGGAAGAGACGGGCGTTAAGGCAACGGACGAACAAGTTGCTTTGATTGCAAGCGCGTTCGAGCGCATTGGCGAGGCAGGCGATAGAGTAAACGGCGCGGAAAAATACGACGTGTACGAGTGGAGTTCTTCCTCGCAATCGTTTAAGACGGTTGAAGAAGGCGAATATATCATTTTTGCAGACTATTGGGAAGGTTTAGCACCTTCGTACAAGCACGCAGCTGCGTACAAGGTAATCTTCGTTGAATCGGAAACGGCAACGATTGAGGGCGAATCCAACTGGCTTGCAAACAACAAAACTTCGGTTATTCTCTTCTCGATTGCCGGCGTATTGTTGATTATGATTATCATTCTTTCGATGGTGAAACCTTCGGACGAAACGTTGGAGGAAGTAGACGCGAAAGCGACGGCGAAAAAAGCCCGCACGGAATCCAAAGACAAAAAGAAGAATAAATAAGCTACGGCAAAATAAAACCGCCGCTCGATAAAACGGGCGGCGGTTTTCGTAAAAAAGGAGGGCGTTACGTATGATACGGCTTGTATGCGATAAAGCGCAAACGTTAAAACAATTCACCGATACGCATTGCGCGCAGGCGTCCTTTTATTTTGCTACGCTTTTGCGTAATAAAGAAATCAAGGTGAACGGCAAAAAAACGGGCGCGGATATGCCTCTTGTTGAGGGCGACGAGGTTTGTTATTATCTCACCCCCAAACAAGCGGAAAAACGCGCATACATCCTCGTTTACGAGGACGAAAACCTGCTTATCGTCGATAAGGAAAGCGGCGTGAATTCGGAGGCGGTTTTTGCGGAACTTTTGCAAATAAAGGGGGGTAAGTGTTCGTTTATCCACCGCTTGGATAGAAATACGGCAGGGCTTATGGCGTTTGCAAAGAATAGGGAAACGGAAGAAGAACTCTTAAAAGCCTTTAAGGAAAAACGCGTAGAAAAACGCTATCACGCCCTTTGTTTTGGCAGTATGCCCAAGCCTTGCGACATACTGACCGCCTACTTGAAAAAGAACGAAAAAACGTCGCTCGTAAAGATATTCGATACGCCCGTAAACGGCGCGGAGAAGATTGTAACCGAGTATAAAGTGATAGAAAAGAGTGCGGAAACGACCAAACTTGAAGTGGTGTTGCACACGGGCAAGACGCACCAAATCCGCGCGCATTTAGCGCACGTGGGCGCGCCAATCGTCGGGGATATGAAATACGGCGTAACCGCTTTGAATAAGGCGAAAAACACGACGCGCCAACAACTTGTCGCCAAATATCTTTCCTTTGCGTTTACGGGGAAATTATCCTATCTAAACGGCAAAGAATTTGCCTCTTCTTTCGAGGTTTAATTGGATAAAAACACCGCCGTTTCAAACGGTTGAAAAACCCTGTCGAAGGGCTTGTCTTTCCGCGTTGGATAGTTGTAAAGCTGCAATGAAAATTCTTCCGCTTTTAGCTCCTTTGGAAAGGCGATTTCCTGCACGGCGTCATAATTGCAAATAACGACGGCTTTTTTCCGTCCCAAAACGCGTTCGTAAACGAACGCGTTTTTCGTTTTCGTTTTATCCGTGAAATTCCCGTATTTAAGGACGTTGTTTTTGCTACGTAAATCGAGCAGTTTTTGATAGAATAAAAAGACGGAAAGGGGCGCGTTTTTGTCCTTTTCCAAATTGATTTCGCTCGCCTTTGTATGCGCGCTTATCCAAGGCGTAGAAGAGGAAAATCCGTACTGCGTTTTCTTGTCGCTATTCCAAGCGAACGGACGGCGAACGTTGTCCCTGCTCCCCACGTTGATTTCTTTGAGTGCGTTAGCCTTGTTTTTAAGAAGAAGTTTTTGATAACGGGCAATGCTTTCCACGTCGTCGAAAGAGGCAATATCCTCGTAATAGGGGTTGATTGCGCCGTATTCTTGCGATTGATAAATAAAGGGAATACCTCGCAAAAGGAATATCATCGCGGCGTACGCCGTGGCGCAAAAATAACGGTATTCTTCCTTTCCGTAACGGGAAATAAAATACGGATAATCGTGGTTGTCGGTAAAAAGCGCCAATACCAGTTTGTTTTCCTGCGCAAAATTTTGCCAACGAACCAACGTGTTTCTCAATTTATTAAAGGAAAAGTTGGTGGGGCGGAATTTATCCTTTCCACGTATGCGCATATGGTCAAATTGGAACACGGTGGATAACTTGCCCTTTTCAAGCCCGCAAATATCGCAAATGGACGATTCGTCCGCTTGGCACTCGCCTACGGTAAAAAGAGTGGCGACGTTCTTCCTGCCAAATAGCTCTTTTATATATTTAGGGAGCTGTTTTCCGCCGAACGTCTTATCGTTTGCAAAATCCTTGGCGATAAAATCAAGCACGTCGCAACGGAATCCGTCCACGCCTTTTTCCACCCAAAAATCAACCACCGCTTGCATTTCCTTGCGGACGGACTTGTTTTCCCAATTCAAATCGGGTTGTTTTTCGTGAAAAGAGTGCAAATAATATTCTCCCGTTTCGCTATTGTACGCCCAAGCGCTGCCGCCGAATACCGATTTCCATTTGTTTGGCTTGTCTTTCCAAATATAATAATCGTGATAGGGATTGCTTTTCGATTTTTTTGCGTTTTGGAAGAAGAAATGCTCGTTTGAGGTGTGGTTGGCGACGAAATCCATAATAATTTTTATATTCTTTTTATGCAAATCCGCCGTCAATGCCTCCCAATCCTGCATACTCCCAAACGCAGGGTGAATATCTTTATAATTGGAAATATCATACCCGTTGTCGGCGTTTGGAGAGGGGTAACAGGGGCAAAGCCATACGGCGTTCACGCCTAAATTTTGCAAATGAAAGAGCTTTTTTCGTATCCCTTGTAAGTCCCCAATCCCGTCGTTGTTGCTATCGCAAAAGCTGCGCGGGTATATTTGATAAACGGTAAAATCCAATAAAAAACGTTCTTTTTTTGTCGGCATAACCCCTCCAATGCCATTATTTTGCCCTTTTTTCCGCCTGAAAATGTCTATTGTGTGAAAATTTCTATATTTTATTAAATTTTTTTTGACCTTTTCAAGGATAAGTGGTATAATAATGTCAAGATAAATTAAGCGAGTGGTTTATACTTATGGCTACAAATAAAAAGAAAAAATGGGTGAGATACCGTCATCAAGCGATGCGGAATCTTGTATATTTACCTTTGAAATGGACGACAAGACGTAAATATCACGCGCGTATTGATAAGTTCAAAGAACAAAGGAAAAAACCCTATCTAATTTTATTCAATCATCAAACGGCGTTCGACCAGTTTTTTGTGAGCTTGGCTTGTAGAAAACACGTTTACTATATCGCCAGCGAAGACCTGTTCTCTAACGGTTGGGTGTCCAAATTATTGCGTTGGGCGTTCGCGCCTATTCCTATCAAGAAACAGGCAACCGACCCTCGCGCCGTGCTCACGTGCTTGCGCGTTAAAAAAGAGGGCGGTTCGATTGCGCTTTCCCCCGAGGGAAACCGTACGTTTAGCGGTAGAACGGGGTATATGAAAGACGCTATCGTGTCCTTTATCCGCGCGTTGAAAATGCCGATTGCGTTCTTCCGTATCGAGGGCGGCTTTGGCGTTCAACCCCGTTGGAGCGATTGCACGCGTAAGGGCAAAATGCATTGCTACGTTTCCAAAACGATGGAGCTTGAAGAATATCAATCGCTTACCGACGAAGAATTGTTCGCGGTGATTGAAAAGGAACTCTACGTAGACGAGGCGTGTTTGGACGGGGAGTTCAAGCACAAGGAATTGGCGCAGTATTTGGAAAGAGCCGCTTACTATTGCTCCGATTGCGGACTTTCGAATTTTGAGAGCGAAAAGGATATCGTCACCTGTAAAAAATGCGGAAAACAAGTACGCTATATGCCCGATAAGACGTTGCAGGGCGTAAATTGCGAGTTTCCTTTCCGTTTTTATGCCGATTGGTACGACGCGCAAAGCGAGTACGTTAACGGCTTGGACGTGTTAAACCTTAACGAAACGCCGCTTTTTAGCGACGAGGCGCGTTTGTCCGAAGTAGTGCTTTACGAAAACAAAAAATTGATTGCCGAAAACGCGAAAATATCCCTTTTTGGCGATAGAGTGGAAATTGAGGCGGACGGAGAAATCTTAAAAATGCCCTTTGCGGAAGGGTCCGTTGCGTCGGTATTGGGTAGAAACAAGCTGAATTTGTATTTTGGCGGCAAAGTATATCAATTAAAAGGCGAATCCAGATTTAACGCCTTGAAATACGTACAAATTTGCTACCGCTGTAAAAATCAGTTAAAGGGAGACGAAAATGGAAAATTTTTGGGACTTTAGTGTTTGGGGATGGCTAATCCTCGTTGGCGTTTTGCTTTCGAGCTTGCTTATTGCAAACGTATTGAAGAGAAGAGTTCCTTTCTTAAAGAACTCGTTAGTGCCTACGTCCGTTATGGGCGGTTTGATATTGCTGCTTATCAGCGAAATCGTCCGCGTTTGTACGGGTACGCCGCTGTTTGATATGGCATTGTTTGGCGGAAAGGGTATGCGTTCGTTGGAAATTCTCACCTACCACGCTTTGGCGCTTGGCTTTATCGCAAGTTCGTTGAAATCTTCGGATAAGAAGATGAACGGCAACCGCGCGAAAGAAGTGTTCAATACGGGCGTTACCACCGTTTCTACCTATCTTTTACAGGCAGTCGTTGGGTTTGGTATCACGCTTTTGATTGCGCAATTCGTTGCAGGTTTCTTTGGCGTGTCGGGCGTGCTTTTGCCCTTTGGTTACGGACAAGGTACGGGGCAGGCGCTCAACTACGGCACGATTTACGAAAACGAATACGGGTTTAGTGGCGGCGCAAGCTTTGGTCTTGCCGTTGCGGCAATGGGCTTTTTAAGCGCAAGCTTGGGCGGCGTAATTCACTTGAATTTCTTAAAGAGAAAGAAGAAGATTACGCGTACCGTATGCTTTGACGAAAAGATTTCTCCCGAAGAAATCCAACGCTCGGGCGAAATTCCTATGAACGGCAGCATGGATAAGTTGACGGTGCAAGTTGCGTTCGTGTTGCTTGCTTACGGGCTTACCTTTGGCGTTATGTTTGCGCTTGGTTTGTTGCTC